>CAZTUO010000195.1:0-6301 GCA_964616355.1 uncultured Nitrospira sp. | reverse complement strand
CTTCAAAGGCTACGTGGATCGGCGTGACCTCGTAGTCGGTCAGGTTCATGGAGACCTGGACCTGCCGGCGGCTCGCCAGCTCCACCCCGATCGCTTTGACGGCGGGCAGCCCGCCGCTCGAAAACCGGACCGTCTTCGCGATCGCCTTGGCCACCTCGAGATCGGTCGTTGCCAGGTTCACGTTGTAAGCGATCAGCGGCGGACGCGCCCCGACGACGGTGGCCCCGGCAGTCGGGTGGAGCATGCACGGGCCGAAATCGGGGGCCCAGGCCGGCTCCTCGGCGAGGCGCCGGGCCAGCCCCTCCAGTCCGCCTTTCCGAATCACCTCGAGCCCGGCTCGCTCGGGACGGGTCGCCGCCCGCTCGTAGAGAAACACCGGAATGCCCAGCTCCCGGCCGATGCGCGCTCCGACCATTCTGGCCAGCGCGACACAGTCGTCCATCGTCACCCCGCGGATCGGGATGAACGGCACGACGTCCGTAGCGCCGACGCGCGGATGGCCGCCCTGGTGGCGCCGCAGGTCAATCCGCTCGGCGGCGACCCGGGTCGCCCGGAAGGCCGCTTCGGCCACCGCCTGGGGAGGCCCCGCAAAGGTCAGCACGGCGCGGTGATGGTCGGCATCCATCTCCTCGTCCAGCAGCACGACGCCCGCGACGCCGCGAACCGCCTCCACGAGGGCGCTGACCGTCTCCCGGTTCCGCCCTTCGCTGAAGTTGGGGACGCACTCGACGAGCCGTTCCATGCTGGGGGATCCGTCAGTGGCGCCGTCACCAGGGCTCGGCTGTCTGCCAGCCTGGTCTAGCGTAGACGAGCCGGCCCCGCTTGAGCACCGCCGCGCACAGGTTCATGCCGAAATAGTAGGGAATCTCCCGGTAATCCCGGACATCCATCACGATCAGGTCCGCCTGCTTCCCCGGCTCGATCGAGCCGAGACGAGCCCCCCGACCCAGCGCCCAGGCTCCGTTGATCGTCGCCGCCGTGATCGACTCCTCCGGGCTCATCCGCATCTGGGCGCAGGCCAGGGCCAGCACCATCTGCATGTTGAGCGTCGGGGAGCTGCCGGGATTGAAGTTCGTGGCCAGCGCCACCGGGACACCCCCCGCGATCAACCGGCGGGCCGGCGGAAAGGGCCCTCCTCCCAGATGGAAGACCGTGCCGGGCAGGAGCGTCGCCACAGCCCCGGTGCCGCGCAGCCGGCGGATGTCCGTCGTCGCGAGATGCTCGAGGTGATCCACGGACACGGCGCCGAGCTGGGCCGCCATGACCGCGGCCCCGGAAGGAGCCAGTTGCTCGGCGTGCAACTTGAGCCGCAGCCCGGCTGCGGCCGCCGCCTTCAGGATTGCCCGGGTCTCGTCACGCGAGAAGTAGCCGCGGTCGCAAAACACGTCGCAGAACTCGGCGAGCCGCGCCCGGGCGACGAGCGGGATCAGACGGCGGCACCACTGCTCGAGATAGCCAGCGCGTCGCCGCTTGACGCGCGCCGGGACATCGTGGGCGAGCAGCGTGGGGACCACCTCGGCAGGCGCCCGGGCGGCGGCCGCGCGGATGGCGCGCAGCAGCTTCAGCTCCTGAGCCAGCTCCAGGCCGTACCCGCTCTTGACCTCGACCGTCGTCGTCCCATGCTCGAGAAAGCGGTCCAGGACCGCGGCGAGCCGCGCGGCCAACATCCGCTCGCTCACGCCGCGGATGCACCGGGCGCTCGCCTGGATCCCGCCGCCCGCCTGGGCGATCTCCTCGTACGTGGCACCCCTGAGACGCGCGACATACTCGGCCACCCGGGATCCCCAGAACAGCGCGTGCGTGTGGGAATCCACGAAGCCGGGGAGCACCACCCGCCCCTTCACGTCCAGCACGCGGGCCCGCTCAGGCCCCAACGCCCGTCGGACCTCTCGCTCGAGCCCGACCGCTTGGATCCGGCCGGTTCGGAGCCACACCGCCCCGCGCGCCAGCAGCCCCACGTCGCCCATCCCCCGGCCCGCGCGCGGAGCCGCCGCCCCACGCATCGACAGGATCTGGCCGCAATTGACCAGCAGCAGCGATCCGGTGGCCACGAGGCGGTTTCCCTGTTGGATCACCCGGGCGAGGGAGAGACCTGCCCCCCCTGGCGTGCCGAAGCGGCCATCCCGCGCAGCCACAGCTCGAAGTTCAGCAGCACCCAGAGCTGGGGGCCATAGTCTCGGACCCGTTCCTGATGGGCGCGAAACAGCCACTCGACGACCTCGCGGCGGAGGTAGGGGACGTACCGCGGCGTGCCGGCCAGCAGGATCTCGCGGACCGGCTCTTTCAGCTCGTTCCGGAACCAGGCCCCGAGGGGCACCCCGAACCCCATCTTGCCCCGGCGCAGGATCTCCTCCGGCAGGAGATCGGCGAAGGCCTTCTTCAGAAGATATTTGAGCTGGTGCCCCCGGAGCTTGTAGGAGCCGGGCAGCGTCGCGACGTACTCGATCAGCGCGGTGTCCAGGAACGGCGACCGAGCCTCCAGCCCGTGAGCCATGCTCATCCGGTCCATCTTCACGAGGAGATCGTCCGGGAGATAGGTCTTGAAGTTCAGGTAGAGCAGCCGGTTGACCAGGTCCGCATCCTGGGCGCGCTCCAAGTGCATATCGAAGCTGCGGCGAACATCTTCCCGTGGCGGAACCAGCAGGAGCTGATCGAGCAGGTCGCGGCTGAACAGGGCACACCAGCCGAGGTACCGTGCGGGGAGCGGATCGCAAGCTCGGCACAGCAGCCGGTGGGCGCGTCCTAGGAAGCGCCCGGCCTTCCAGCGCGGCGGCAAGGCATCCAGGCAGACCCGGGCCGCCGCCACGACCGGCCTCGGCAGGCGTTCGGTCAGGACAGCGGCGAGAAACCGCTCGTAGCCCGCGAACAGCTCGTCCCCGCCGTCCCCGTTCAGCGCAACGGTCACATGTTCGCGCGTCAGCTTGCTGAGCAGATAGGTCGGGATGGCCGAGGCGTCCCCGTAAGGCTGGTCGTGATGCCAGAGCAGCCGCTCGACGAGGTCGAAGGCCTTCGGCTCGACGATGAACTCGGTGTGGTCCGTCTTGAAGCGGCGGGCGACGATCCGGGCATAGGCGGTCTCGTCAAACCGCTTGTCCCCGGTGAAGCCGATACTGAAGGTCTTCACCGGAGGCCCCATCAGCCGGCTCATGAGGCCGACGACGATCGAGGAGTCTACCCCGCCGCTGAGGAAGGCCCCTAGCGGCACGTCGCTGATCAGCCGACGGGCGACCGCCGCTTCGAGCAGGCGGCGAACCTCCGCGGCGGCCTCCGCCTCCGGCACCGCCCGCGCCGCGCCCTCCCTAGGAACCGGCAGGTCCCAATACGGGACCGGCGCGCCGACGCCAGCCCGGGACATCACCAGATAGGAGGCAGGCGGCACCTGCCGGATGTGGCGGTAGATCGTCGCAGGCCAGGGGACGTAGCCGAACGTGAAATAGAGCGGGATTGCCTCGGGATCGATCGTCCGGTCCACGCCGGGGCAGGCGAAGATCGCCTTCAGCTCGGACGCAAAGATGCAGCGGGCGCCGTCCGTGTAATAGAACAGCGGCTTCTTCCCCGCCCGGTCTCGCACCAGCAGCAGCCGTTCCCGCGCCTCATCCCAGAGGCCGATCGCGAACATGCCGTCGAGCCGGCCGACGAACTCATCGCCGAACTCCTCGTACGCATGGACGATGACCTCGGAGTCGGTCTTGGAGCGGAACCGATGCCCGAGCGACTCGAGCTCCGCGCGGAGAGACTGGAAATTGTAGAGTTCTCCGTTGAACACGGCCCAGATGCGGCCGTCCTCGTTGGCAAGCGGCTGCCGCGCGGCCGGCGACAGGTCGAGGATACTGAGCCGCGTATGGCCGAGGAACACCGCCGTCCCGCCCCTGTGGGTCCGGTAGCTCCCACGATCGTCGGGGCCCCGGTGGAGCAGGGTCCCGAGCATGCGCGCCTCGACGTCAGGCGGCGTTCCCTGCCCGTCGAAGCTGATCACCCCGCAAAGACCGCACATCGGACCGGTTCTCCGTGAAGACAGGTGCCGCGTGGCGCAGGGTAAGAGTAGCAGATTGCGGCAGCCGAGCAAAGGGAAGAAGATGGACGCGGCCGGTCAAGCGACTGGCCCGGCCAGGCGGCGAGCCGGCCCGGCTCAGGAGGGATCGGTGTACTCCACCGAGCGGCCCGCTCTGTCCCGCGAGCGATGCGTCGGCGTCAGGGCGCAAGCGGCGCAGCCCCTGATCGTACACTGCCAGCCCGTCTCCCCGGACGCCGGCGGGGGAGCCGGATTGTCGGTCGGGCCATAGCGGTGCGCCCAGTTCCGGTAGAGGTGCAACGCCTCGTCGGGCGAGGCCGCGTAGGCGAACCAGAAATACCGATAGCCCGACTGGCCCCGGTGGCGGGCGATCGCGTCGCCCACATCGTCCAGGCTGGCCCCGACCAGATCGGCGGTCTTGCCATTCCTGGACAGGATAAAGGCGCCCGCGCAGCGCTTCGTCACGAAAAGGTGCAGGTATCTCAGGTTGAAGGGTCCGGACATGCTCACCTCCCGGTCAGAATCCCCGTCGAACGGGGGTGCCCGGACAGCGGCCTACCGGTCTGGGTCCGCGACAGTCACCTGCACGATTCGGATCCTCGACAGGGAGGCCAGCAGCATGACGGGGTTGGCGATCTCGATGCCAACCGGCACGTACAGCAGCGCGCGTCTGGCTTGGGCGCGGGCCATCAGCCGCCTCACCGCGCTGACATCCGAGAGGGACAGGACGGGCTGGTTCCGGGTCACGGCCACGACCCGCTCCAAGGGGGTCTGGACCAGTAGGCCATCGGAATGGCCGGTCTCCCGGTTCACCAAGGGCTCGATGCGAGTCCCGTCGGCTCCAGCGAGGGCTCGACCGGCAAGAGCGGAGGCAACTTCATCCAAGACCAGCGTGCTGCTCGTCATAGCTTTCCCTCCCTGGCTTGATTGATTGGGCTCGTCGGCGATCATGGGAAAGGGCGTGAGAGGCGCGGCCGCAGATCGGGCGACTGAAGGCGTCGGGCGAACTGAGGCATCAGACATCGCACCCCCTTGGAGGCCGGAAAGAGGTCGCTCAGTCTGAAGATGCCGCTTTTCTACCAGGGTGCATCCCGGGAGTCAAGCCAAAAACACCATATGTGGGAGGGCGTCATGAGGACAGATCGGATATGTTGTGGATTGATTGAGACTTTCCTGTTTACGCTAGGGCGGGAACCTTGTGGATAACAAAAGCCGGGGACGCGCTCCACGGCCCCGGCTTTTTCTTCGGCGAGCCTCGGAGCTATTTGGTTTTCTTGACGAAGGCCTTGTAGATCCGCTTGCTGTCCTGGGTTTCCTCTTCGAGGCCGACCATCTCATGGCCGGTCGTCTGGCACCAGGCCGGCATGTCCTTCTTGATGCCTTCGTCGTCCGAAATGACCTCCAGCACCTGACCCGTAGTCAATTCTTTGATCTTCTTGCTCGTCATGATGATCGGCATCGGGCAGAAATACCCGAGCGTGTCGAGCTTCACGTCGGCTTGAATCATCTCCGGCACTCCAGCAGCTAGCGAGCAGCGAGGAGCCGGCGACTCCGAGCTATTCGCGAC
Source organism: uncultured Nitrospira sp. (assembly GCA_964616355.1). Lineage (GTDB taxonomy): Bacteria > Nitrospirota > Nitrospiria > Nitrospirales > Nitrospiraceae > CAZTUO01. The sequence goes on along the minus strand of CAZTUO010000195.1, from coordinate 722 downwards.
TGGCTCCTCGCCTCCAGCTAAATGAACAGATTGACGCTGCCCTGCTTGGCCTCGGCCAGGTATGTCGTCACGCCCGCCAACTGATCCACGCCGTCAACGAGCGTGTCCTTCGTGATCCCCATGAGCCCCATGGTCGTCGTGCAGGCGATGAACCGGACGCCCAGCTCCTGCGCTGTCTGCATCAGCTCCGGGATGCCCGGCATCCTGTGTTGGCGCATGACCTTCTTCAGCATGCTGGTCCCCAGCCCGCCGAAGTGGAACCGGGAGAGCGGCAGGGTCTCCGCGCCGCCCCGGTTCAGGAAGCCGAACAGCCGGCGCAGCCAGTCCTTGGCGCCGCTGGCGGCGCCTTGCTTCCGGATCACGTTCAGCCCCCAGAACGTGAAGAACATGGTCACCTGCATACCCATCGCGGCCGCCCCGGTCGCGATGATGAAGGCAGCCATCACCCGATCCATATCCCCGCTGAGGACCACGATCGTGACCTTGTCGGGCTTCGATTCCCGTAGCTCAGCCAGGGTGGCGGCAGGCTCGAGTTGGGTCGTCGTACTCATGGCCACACCTCCACATCTCTCACGCCAGGATGCATCCGCACCCCAGCCCCCTCGGCAGCCTCTCAGGCAGTCACTATAGTCAGCCGCTCTTCGCGCTGTCAAGGCAAGTCGGGAGCCCCTAATCTCCGGCCAGGCGCGAGACTGGAATACGCGCAGGTGGTCGCTGACCGC
>CAZTUO010000194.1:0-6318 GCA_964616355.1 uncultured Nitrospira sp. | reverse complement strand
CGTCTGGGCCTGATTCTGCGCCGAGTTGCCCGGGCACAGGCGACCATGAACGGGGAGCCGCATCGGGACGAGCAGGGCGCTGCTGAGCAGCGGCCGGGAGCCGCCTCTGTGTCCCACGAGGAGCACAAGCGTCACGCGCCGCGGCGGGTGGGCTGCCTCGTCATCACGTGCAGCGACACCCGAACGCCCGAGACTGACACGAGCGGTGCGCTGATCCGGCGCTTGCTGACGGAGGCCGGGCACGAGGTCGTCGGCTATCACCTCGTCAAGGACGAGCCCGCGGCGATCCGGGCCCTGATCGATGCAGGTGTCAGGCAGGACGGGGTACAGGCGGTCATCATCAACGGCGGAACGGGCATCTCGCGGCGCGATTCCACCTTCGAGGCCGTGGACGCCTTGCTGGAGAAACGGCTCGACGGGTTCGGAGAAATCTTCCGGTACCTGACCTACCTGGACATCGGCTCGCCGGCCATCATGAGCCGGGCCACCGCCGGCCTCTACAAGGGCCGCGTCCTCTTCTCCACGCCGGGCTCGGAAGCCGCGGTGCGGCTCGCCCTGGAAAAGCTCATCCTGCCCGAGCTGGGCCACATCATCCGGGAACTCACGAAATAGCCGGGACGCGTGACGCACGGCCCGGGACACGGGACAGGCGGCAGGCCGGACCTGCCCTCGTCCGCTGGCCATAACCTGGCACCCGCTACACGTCCCCCGGCACTTCCCTCAGTCTTGCATGATCTTCGGCTCGGACACCCGCTTGAAGTAGACCAGCAGGTCGCGGACGGAGACCAGGCCGACGAGCTTGCCGGCCTCGGTCACGCCGAGATGGCGGACGCCGAGATCGCCCATCATGTCGTGCGCGTCCTGCAGCGTCCGGGACGCCTCGATCGTCACGATGGGGCTCGTCATGATCTGCTCCACCGTCAGCTTCGCCAGGTCCAGTCCGTCCGCAACAGCCCGACGCACGACGTCGGTTTCGGTGATGATCCCGACCAGCTCCCCGCCCTTCTCGACCAGCAGTGAGCCGATCCGCTCATCCCGCATCCGCTTGGCCGCGTCCTGCACCGAGGCCGTGTGGGCGATCGTTTTGAGTTCCCTGCGCATCACCTGAGACAGTGTAGACATGTGCGAGTCCCCCTTCGTCAACGAGCCCTCGTCCTTAGACCGATAACACCAGCTTGCCAAACACCCGCCGATTCAGCATCCACTCCTGGGCGGCACGCGCTTCCGAGAGCGGAAAGACGCGGTCCACGACGGGCTTCACCTGACCGCGCCCGACCAGCGCCGCCGCCTGCAGCAGCTCCGCCCTGGTCCCCATGTACGATCCCTGGACCGTGAGCTGGCGCGAAAACAGGTGGCGGAGATCCAGCTTGACCTCCGGCCCGGTCGTCGCGCCGCAGGTCACAAGCCGGCCCCCCTTGGCCAATGCCCCCAGACAGGCCTCCCAGACCGCCGGGCCGATGTGCTCGATCACGACATCCACCCCGCGCCCGCCCGTGAGTGCCCGGATCTGCTTCGCCAGGTCCTCCGCACCGTGCAGGAGCACCGCGTCAGCGCCGAGCGCGCGCGCCTTGGGCACCTTCTCCTCGGAGCCCACCGTCGTGAAGACGCGGGCGCCGGCCGCCTTGGCGAACTGGACCGCCATACTCCCGACCCCGCTGCCTGCTCCCATGACGAGCACGTCCTCCCCCGGTCGGAGGCCCGCGCGCGTGAACAACATGTGCCAGGCCGTGACGGAGACGAGTGGGAAGGCAGCCGCCTCCTCGAAGCCTAGGGCGCCGGGGATCGGGAGGACGTTCAGGTCCGGCACCGCGACCAGCTCGGCGTAGCCGCCGTCCACCTGGGCCCCGATGAGGTGATAGGACGGACACTCGTTGTCCCGGCCCGCCAGGCAGGCGGGACAGCGCCAGCAGCTCACCCCGGGGGAGATGAAGACCCGGTCGCCGACAGAGACGCCCGACGCCTCGCTCCCGAGCTGTTCGACGACCCCGGCGATGTCGCAACCGGAGATGTGCGGAAGCGGGATCTTGTAGGCCGGGATCCCCTGCCGGATCCAGATGTCCAGATGATTCAGCGCGCAGGCCCGGACCCGGACGAGCACCTCCCGCGGCCCGATGCCCGGCGGCGCCACCTCTTCATAAGAGAGGCGCTCCGGCCCTCCATGCTCATGGAACACCACTGCCTTCATCAGAACAACCGCTAGTTTCTCCTTGGCATCCTTGGATACGCTAGAACGTGAGCGTCCCCTCCATGATCAGCACCGCTTGCCCGCCCACCTTGACGGCCTGGATCGCGTCGTCCTCCGATTCCACTTGAATCACGATCCGGGAGGGCCGGTCCACCTCGTAACCCTGCTCCGCGATGATCTCGGTCGTCGGCCCCACCTCGACGACGCCGTTATGGACCAGGTAGGCGCCCAAGGCTCCGCTCGCGCTCCCCGTCGCCGGATCCTCCGGCACGCCGATCGAGGGGGCAAACATGCGCGTGTGCACACTGGAGACCGCCTCCACGGTGACGGTCGTGAAGACCATCAGGCCGTTGGCCCCGTAGCGGGCGCACAGCTCGTTGATGGCGGCCCCGTTCGGCACGATGGACCGGACCGCCGTCAGTGTCCGCACCGGCACGATGATGACCGGCAAGCCGGTGGAGACCACCTCGACCGGAAACTTGGTGCCAGTGATCGCGCTCTTGGCGAGCCCGAGGGCGTTGGCGACCTCGAACAGGTCCTTGACCGGCTCGATCCGTCCCAGGAACTCCGGCTTGGGCTGAGACATGACGACCCGAAGGATCTCGTTCCGGCAGACGTACAGCTCGACCGAAAAGACGCCGATGTTGCATTCGTAATTGACGGAGGTCACCGGCTCCGTGAGCGGGAGGCGCTGCAGCGTGCCAAGCACGAAAAATGCGCCGAGGACCGGGTGCCCGGCAAAGGGGATCTCCTGGGTCGGGGTGAAGATCCGGATCTTCGCGGAGGCCGACCGGTCCCCGGGCGGAAACACGAAGACCGTCTCGGAGAGGTTCATCTCTCGGGCGATCTGCTGGAGCTCCTGGTCGCTCAGCGCGTCGGCTTCGGGAATGACCGCCACGGGATTGCCGCCGAACGGCAGGTCGGTGAAGACATCGGCCTGATAGAACCTGAGCGTGCGGCGCGGCGGCTTCATAGGGAGATGCCGGCTACTCTAGGAGACCTCAGAGGGTTTGTCAACGCGTCGCGCGCGTCGGCGGACCGCCGGCTCGGACCTGTCTCACGCCGGCAGCGGGAGGGCTTCGTAGGACTGGGTCAACGGGTTGCGGACGTAGTCTTCCACGTAGTTCCGCAGGTAGCCGTTCCGGTAGAGCCGCCGGTTGGCGAAGGCGGTGTCAATCTTGTGCAGCACCCGCACCTTCACCCCGGTCTTCTTGATGAATTGGTCCAGCGTCACGCCCGCGATGTCCGTGTAGTCGCCCCGTCCCGACTGCATGACGCACTTCGGAATATGCACGACCCGTTCGGTCGTCAAGCGCCGGGCGATGTCGTCGAAGGTGAGGAGCACGGTGCAGTCGGAGTCCCCGCCGAGCGTGGCGTTGGGGACGTAGAGAAACCGGGCGCGGTTCTTGCGGTACATCGTCAGGATCCGGTGGACGCTCCCGCTGACCACGACGGTGTCCTTCTTCTCCAGCTCGAGCGAGTCGAACAAGCTCACGATCGCCTTCCGGTTCAAGAAGGCGGTGATGTAGGACTCGGTGTGGATCGTCTGCATGTTGGGCAGGTCGGCCTCGTAGATCCGCTGGGCTTCCTCGGCCAGGAACTTCCGCCCCTGGCGCATGAGGGCCGCCGTGTCCTCCTTGAGGCCCCGGACCGGCGTGAGGCACCCCATCCACAGCACGCACCTCTGATTGACCCGCGAAATCTCGACCGCGTCGCGCGACATGGTGTCGCGGTCGAAGCAGTAGAAGTTCGCCGACGAGACCGCCGGGCCGTCCAGGACCTTCATGAGGTGCTTCACCGAGGGCGCATGCGGCATGAGCCGCTGCCGGTACCGGCCGAGCGTGATCACGGACAGCTCGAAATTGATCCGGCCGGGATACTGGACCGCGAGCTGGTGAATCTTCGGGACGTGGACGAACCCAACCGTGAAGAAGGTCAGGTTCTTGTCCGTATACTTGAGGAAGTCCTCGACCCACTCCATCGCCTTCGGATGGAGGAACAGGTCCGTCCACTCCATGTACTCGTTGCCCCCCAGGCACCAGAATTGCTTTGGGTCCGTCGGCTTCTTCTGGATGTAGTCCAGGATGAACTCCCAGTCCTCCTGAGTCGTCCGGGGGGGCTCCATCGTCTCCCGATAGGAATGGTCAATCTCGTAGCAGAACTCGCACTTCACCGGGCAGGTCTTCCCGAGGCTCAGCGGGATCTTCCCCGCATCCATTTCCAGTCGGAGCGCCTCGCGGTAGTCCTTGCCCGTGAAGATCGGCGTCGGTTGGAGGATCGGGAGCACGGTGCCCATGGATGCGATCACCCTCGACCGGCGAGCTCGGCGAGGCGGCGGCGCGCCGATTGACAGGCGGTCCAGCCCTTTGCCACACTGAGCCCGTCGGCGCTCGGATGGTGTCCGTCACCACCCACTGACCGCCACCCCCTGACCATGCCGGATCTCGACCTCGTCCGCGCGTTGGAACTCTTCGGCCTGGCCGAGCTGCCCGACCGCGAGTGCCTCGAGCGGAAACGCCGGGAGCTGTTGGCCACCTGGCATCCGCACCGGTACGCCAATCTCACGAACAACCCCAGGAAGTACATGCAGATGTACAAGAAGGGCGAGGCCATGACCCGGGAGATCGAGGCGGCCTACAAGCTCCTGCGCGCCCGCCTGGAGACCAGAGCCGGCAGCGAGTAGCGCGTCGCTAGCCAACCGTTCAGCTCGCTTGCTCCAGAACGTGGCTCTTCCCCCTGCCGTTCGCTACTCGCTATGGGCTCTGTCCCCTTATGAGATGGCGTGGCTGACGACGCGGGCCATTGAGAGCTCGCTCTCCTTCGCCGCCTCGGCGTCGCCCCTCGCCACGGGCCAGGTCACGAGCCCCGTCACACTGTCGGCCGCGCGGGCCGGCTCGCCCGCCTTCCGCTTGACGTAGATCTGCGGGAGCCGGTTGGTGCCGAACTTGGAGATGTACAGGAAGACGTGCTCCCGGGCGTTCACCCGGACCGCCCAGGGCTCGAAGTCGTTCCGATAGAACTCCTCGCAGAGCTGCATGGCCTCCAGGCAGCCGATCCCGTTCGGCCCGTTCAGCGTGTAGTAGTAGTCCAGCGGAAGATCGTATTCCTCTTGCTTGTGAATCGTGATCCCGAACTTCTCCGGGTTCCGCACCATCGGGGTATGCCGGTAGGCCACGAAATAGAACAGCTCGACCGAGTGGATGTACTCCTTGTTGTCGAGGATGAACCGCCTCGTCTCCTCGGCCTCCTCCCGCGTCTCGCCGGGGAAGCCGTAGAAGGCCATGACGTGGTTCCAGATGCCGGCCTGGGCGGCCTCGCGGAGGTTGCGCTCGATCACCGACTTCTTGACGTGCTTGTCCATGAGCCCGAGGACGCGTTCGTTGGCCGACTCCATCCCGTAGTACAACGTGCAGCAGCCCGACCGTGCAGCCAGCCTCCAAACCTCGGGATCCTGGAGCGACTCCTCGAAGCGGATCAGGGTAGTCCACTTGATCCCGACGTCCTGTTCGACCAGAAGCTGGATGACCTTCTTGAACAGCGCGGGCGGGTACGACTCGTCGGCGAACAGGAAGTGCTTGGCCCCGTACTTCTCCTTGTGCGCCTTGACCTGCTGCACGACGAGCTGGGCCGGCATGCCCCGGTACTGATCGAAGTAGCCCTGCCCGTGATCGCAGAAGGTGCAGCGACCCCAGTAACAGCCGCGCGTCGCCAGGTACGGCAGGATGCGGACCGGCACGAAATAGCTGTCCAGGGGCAACCCGTCGAAATCCGGCAACGGCAGCGCCGTCGTCTTCTCGGTGTAGATCTCCCGGTTCACGTGGATGCCGGCCTCGTCGCGCCAGATCAGGTTCGGCACGGAGCTGAAGCTCCGCGCCCCGCTGAGCGCTTCAAGGAGCCACACCAGCGCGTGCTCGCCTTCGTAGAGGATCGCCGAATCGAAGACCTCATCGAAGAAGCGCGTCTGCTTCGGGAAGTCCTCGTGCAGCCGGGTGATCACGTTGCCGCCGACCGTGACGTGGATGTGCGGGAAGGCTTCCTTGATCATCTTGCAGAAGGTCAACCCGGCCATGAGCTGCATCTGGGTCCCGATCGAGACCCCGACCACGTCCGGGGCCTCCTTGCCGACAGCAGGG
>CAZTUO010000193.1:0-6321 GCA_964616355.1 uncultured Nitrospira sp. | reverse complement strand
GCCCAGTTCGTGAAGGCCGCCGGCTCCGAGATCGCATCCTTCGAGGTGGGGCTGATCGGGCTCACGCCGATCAACCGGGCCAACCTGCCGAAGACGCAGGCCGAGGCCGACGCGCTGATGAAGCTGGCGACCAACCGCAGCCAGCGCCTGGTCACCTTCGCGGAAGGGAACCAGTTCAAGGGCCTGGCGGCCGATCTCGCCGTGGTGCAGTCCTGCGTGGACTGCCACAACGCGCATCCCAAGAGCCCCTGGCGGAGCTTCCGGAAGGGCGACGTGATGGGGGCCATCGTCGTGCGGCTGAACAAGAAATGAGGCTACCGCGCGATCGTCTCGAGCTGGTGCAGCTCGTCGGGAGAGAGCGTGAGCTGCTCGGCCGCGAGGTCCTCGCTCATGTGCTGCGGGTTCGTGGTCCCGGTCAACGGGAGCATCCCGATCTGCATGGCGAACCGGAAGATGACCTGGGCGGGAGCGGTCCCCAGCCGTTGCGCGATCGCGCGCACAGCCGGGTCGGCGAGGACTTCCGGGTTGGCGGTCAGCAGCGAGAATCCTTGATAGACGATCCCGTGGGCCCGGCAGAGATCCCGCACCTCTTTATCCCAGCCGAGCGCCGCGAAGCACCGGTTCTGGACGACCATGGGCTTGTGCCGCGCCCGGTCGCAGAGCTGGGCGAGCTGGATGGCCGTGACGTTGCTGATGCCGATCATCCGGGTCTGGCCCGCGTCGTAGAGCGCCTCGATGGCCGCCCACACCTCCCAATCCGCTTCGCCCAGACCGTACCGTGAATAGGGCCCGTGCAGGACATAGGCATCCAGGTAGTCGGTGTGCAAATGCTGCAAGGAGCTGGCGAACGACTGGCGGACCTGGGTGGTGAGGTCGGCCGAGGGATCGTAGGGGGTGCGGTGGTCCTGGCTCGAGAGCGGCGTGAACTTGGTCTGGAGAAACAAGCTATCCCGGCGGATCCCCTTCCGCGCCAGCGCCTGGAGGGCTTCCCCGACTCGCGCCTCGTCGTAGTGGATCAACTGGTTGGCCGTATCAATAGCGCGAAACCCGGCCTCCACCGCCGCCTGCACGAGGCGGGCCGTGGCCTCCTTCTTCCAGGCCGTCCCGTACATGAACGAGGGGATTACCACGCCGTTGTAGGCTGTCACAGGCATCGCGTCGCCTCCGGAACTGGAGGTGGCGCAGGACATCCGCTCGCGAGGTGCCGACGCCCTCCGCGCCCGCCTCGATCCGCCAAGCTTACCGCGGCGGGTCGCGATCCTCAACCCTGACGCCCCGCTCGCAGGCGTCCGGATCACCGGCCGATCTCCGCCAGCGGGTCGGGCCGCACCCCCAGCGGCCCGCGGGGATTGGGCGCCAGCCGGTTCGTCTGGGGCAGCCGCTCCAGCTCGGGCGTCGTCTCGCAGTCCGGCGTGGCGACGAGGCCCCAGTGATCGTTGTCCTGGCAGGTGTTGTCCAGCAGCATCGCACTTGCATGGTGGAAGAGCAGGATCCCGCTCAGCAGGTTCGCGCGGCAGACGTTGCGGACGAGATCGGGGCGGCTTCCGGGGTCGCGCACGGCGATCCCGAAGTGATGGTTGTCGTGGCAGTGGTTCTCCGCGAGGTAGGGACAGGCGCCCGCGAAGACGAAGATGCCCGACTCGCGGCTCCCACAGACCTCGTTGTCCACCACGCTGGGCCGGCAGTGCGGGCCGTAGAGGAGCATGCTCGAGAGCAGGCCGTCCATCGCCCGGCAGTGGCTGATCGTGCAGACGGAATCCAGCACGTTCACGGCCGAATGCTGGTCGCTCCCGACGTACCGGAACGTGATGCCGCTGATCCGGCCGCCGGTGACGCGCTGGAGGTAGAGCGGGCCCCCGCGCCGGCTGAAGATCCGGACCTGGTCCCGGCCGGCGCCGATCAACAGGATGCGCCGCTCGGCGATAAAGAGCTTGTCCTCGTACAGGCCGGGGCGGATGAAGATCTGGTCGTCGGGGCCGGCCGCCTCGAGCGCGGCGCTGGGAAGGGAGAAGGCGGCGGGGTCCTGCGGGTCCACGATGAGCGTCCGGCCACCGGCCGGATTGGGCGACGCTTCGGCCGCCTGGGCGGGGTCCGGCCGGGGCTCGTCGCGCTCCGGTAGCCGTTCGGGGTGATCGCTGGGCACGGCGCGGCATTATTCGACCGGCTCTCGCCCGAAGTCAAGGCGGGCAACCTTGAACAGCCGCTGTGTGCGGATGCCGCAGTCCGCGCCCACACCTGTTTGGTTTTTCCAACAGGGCGGCCGGCACCGGCCAGCCCGCCCGGAGCCGGAGTCAGCGCGGCCCGCGCGGGAAAACAAGGACTTGCCCCTTCATTGGCAGGAGGTGCACGGTGCCGGGCTCTGTGGTACATGGCCTGCATCGAGCCGGGGGCGTGGAGGCCTTGCTGACCAAGATCCTCGCGGCGGTCCTGGGGCTGGCGCTCCTGTTCGTGATGGTCGCGGCAGGCCTGGCCGCGCCGCCGGAGGCGGACCAGCAGGCGCGCCACCTCTACGACCGGGTGATGCAGGAGTTCCAGCGCCAGGACTACGAGGCTGCGCTCGCCGGATTCCGCTTCTTCCTCGAACTGCACGGGGACTCGCCCCTCGCCGGGAGTGCCCAGTACTGGGCGGGCGAGTGCGAGTTCCGGCTCGGCCGGTACCAGAACGCCATCGCCGCCTTCGAACGGGTCCGCACCCGCTACCCCAAGAGCCCCAAGCTGGCCTCCGCCCTCCTCAAGAGCGCGCTGAGCCACGCCCGGCTCGGCCAGGCGCGGGAGTCCCAGGCGCTCCTCAACCGCATCCTGGTGGAGTTCCCGGACAGGCCGGAAGCCAAGCTCGCCCGCCGGGCCCTGGAGTCGCCGGACTTCGCCGCCCACACCCTGGTCGCCCCGGCCTCGGACTAGCCCAAACCGCCGTCCCTCTTCGGCACTCGACCCCACGCCGCCGACTTGCTACGATAGCGCCCGATGACGAGCGCCCTCGCTCATTCCAGATACGACGCCATCATCGTCGGGGCCGGCCACAATGGGTTGGTGACGGCTTGCTACCTGGCTCGGGCGGGCTGGAAGGTCCTCGTGCTCGAGCGGCGCTCCCTCGTCGGCGGAGCCTGCGTGACCGAGGAGGTATTCCCGGGATTCAAGGTCTCCACCGCCGCCTACCTCGTGAGCCTCTTCCGCCCGGAGATCGTCCGGGACCTGCGTCTGCGCGAGTACGGCTACGTCGTGCTCGCGCGCGACCCCTCCTCGTTCACGCCGCTCCCGGACGGGCGCAGCCTCCTGCTCGGGCCAGACCCGAAGCTGACCTACGACGAGATCGCCAGGTTCAGCCCACGCGACGCCGCACGGTATCCGTGCTACACGCGGATGCTCGAGCGCGTGGCCGCGGCTATCGAGCCCCTGCTCCTGCTGACGCCCCCCAACGTGGTCAGTCCAGGGGTGCGGGACCTGTGGACCCTCTTCAAGGTGGGGCGGGCCTTCCAGGCGATGGGGAGCCGGCTGTGGGAGGCGATCGAGGTGCTGACCGGCCCGGCGCGGGCGATCCTGGACCGCTGGTTCGAGTCCGAGCCGCTCAAGGCCACGCTCGCGACCGATGCGGTGATTGGCACCATGGCCGCGCCTTCCACGCCGGGGACGGCCTACGTGCTGTTCCACCACGTGATGGGCGAGACCGACGGCGTGCGGGGGGTCTGGGGCTACGTGCGCGGGGGGATGGGCGCCCTGACCCAGGCGCTGGCCGCCGCCGCGCGGGACCTCGGGGTGACGATCCGCTGCGACGCCGAGGTCGCCCGGATCCTCGTCCGGAACGGGGCCGTCCGCGGGGTGGCACTCGCGACGGGGGAAGAGTGCGAGGCGCCGGTCGTCGCGAGCAACGCGGACGCCAAGCGCACGTTCCTGCGCCTCGTGGAGCCCGGCCTGCTCCCGCCCGACTTCGTCGCGGCGGTGGAGCGCATTGACTCCAGCAGCGCCTCGCTGAAGATCAACGTGGCCCTGTCGGCGCTGCCGGACTTCCGGGCGCGTCCCGGGCTTCGGCCCGGCCCGCACCATCGGGGGACGATCCACATCTGCCCGGATCTGGACTACATCGAGCGGGCCTACGAGGATGCGAAGGCGGGGCGGCCCTCGGCGCGCCCGATCCTGGAGTGCACGATCCCGTCGGTCGTGGATCCCACGGTCGCCCCGCACGGCCTGCACCTGATGAGCATGTTCGTCCAGTACATGCCCTACAGGCTGCGCGGCGCGACCTGGGACGAGCTGCGCGAGCCGGTCGCGGACCGGTGCTTCGATCTGCTGACCGAGTACGCGCCGAACTTCAAGTCGGCGGTGATAGACCGACAGGTCCTCACCCCGCTCGACTTGGAGCGCACGTTCGGGCTGACCGGCGGCAACATCTTCCACGGGGCGATGACGCTGGGCCAGTTGTTCTGCTTCCGGCCGGTGCCGGGCTACGCGGATTACCGGACGCCGATCCCGGGCCTCTACCTGTGCGGGGCGGCGGCGCATCCGGGGGGCGGCGTGATGGGGGCGGCGGGGTATAATGCGGCGCGCGAGATCCTGGCTAGAGCGGCGCGCCGGTCGCGGTAAGACGGCCGGCGAACGGGAGGGTGCGGATGCCGCGGTGGCTGTCCGTCGGATTCTGGATCGCCGGCTCCTGCTTCCTGGCCCTGGTCGCCTACGACGCGGTAGCGGTCTACCTGCTCGGCCGCGGCACCTACCGGCTGATGCCCGCGCACGATCTGGCGCGTGGATTGGTGCAGGACCTGGGGCTCGCCGCCGCCTACGGCGTGACCGTGACCCCGCGCGTGCTCCGCGTGGTGGCCGACTATTCCTCGCGGGCGCGCCGGCTGTGCCTGGTCATGCTGGGGCTCGGCATCGCCTGGTACGACGTGATCTGCGCGTTCATGACGCGGCGTCTGCCGTCGCCACCAGGGATCGAGGTCGGATTGGTCGTGCTGTTCGTCGTGCCGGTGCTCCTGGCTCCCTGGTACGTGCGCTGGCTGAAATCGAAGGTGCCGTGAGCCAGGGGTCGCGCAAGGTGCGTGGCGCGGCGCATGCGGACAAGCGACGCGGGGACACGCAAGACGCGGCGCCTCCCGTCCCCCCGTCTCTGCATCGATCGCAGGCCCTGACTCCTGTGATCGCGCTTGCGTTCATCCCGGGGCCGATGAATAATGCATCGAGGACCGTGGAGGGCCGCGCGGCCGTTTCGGATGCTTCGGAGGGAGGCGGTCATGAAGGGCACACACTGGCACAGCCATCGCCACAGGCACCAGCATCGCCACAAGGGCGCCACCGCCCACAGCCATGAGCACAGCCATCGGCATCGCCACGAGCATCGGCATGCGGTCGGCCTGCGCGGCCACGACCATTCCCACGCGGGCGACCACGGCGCGCACCGGCACGGGCATCGCGGGTGAGGGACGGCCGCTGGCCTGCGGCAGGCTGCGCCTTCACTCCTCCGGCTCCAGCCCCAGCGCCGTCGCCAGCGCCGCCGGCGTGTAGGCGGTCGCCCCGTTCAGCCGGACGACCTCGACCCCAATCGCCCGGCACAGCTCGTCAATCAGCTTCGCGCGCGCCTGCCGCTGCGGCGTGGCCGCCGCCGGATCCTCCAGCTCGATCACCTTCTCCACAACGAGCGTCCCGGGGTGGACGAGCGCGAAGTCGAGCCGCTTGAAGGCGAGCATGCTCAGAAAGGCCCGCCGCCGCGCCGCATCCGCGGCCTTCACCGCGGCCAGACACCAGAGGGGGACCTGGGTGAGCACGAGGTACCGATCCTGCACGGCCAGCCGCAGCACGTTATAGAAGGTCGCTTCCGGGGGGCTCAGGAGCGGTTGGGGCTCGAGGAACACGCCGTCTGGGATCGAGGGGCGAGCGGCCGTGGGCCGAGCGCCGGCGGGCGGGCGCGTCCTTATGCGAACCCAAGCCACCAGCCCCAGCAGGATCAGCCCACCGACGGCGAGGGCGAGGAGGATCACGGGCGCGGCGCTCCCGACCGGCCGAGTGCGCGGAGCAGGCGGTCCCTCCAACCGGGGCCCGCGGGCACGATCTTCCCCAGCAGGACGGGATGCGCCGCGCCCGTCGCGGCCGGGACGTTGGCGCAGTGCTCCCGAATGGTCTGGTAGGCCAGGACGGCGAACGCGACCGCCTCGAAGGCCTTGCTGTCCCAGCCGAGCCGCTCGAACGGCGCCACTGGCGTCGGCGCGAACACGGCGGCCAGGTCGGCCATGACGGCGCGATTCCGCGCGCCGCCGCCCCCGACGATCACCTCGTCGAGGGGGCCGGGGAGCCAGCGGCGCGCGCCGCCGACCGTCATGGCCGTAAACAGCG
>CAZTUO010000192.1:2649-6355 GCA_964616355.1 uncultured Nitrospira sp. | reverse complement strand
ACTCTTCCTTGGGGAAACGACTTGCAAGTAGGATGCCCGTGCTGCGCATTACCTGGTCTCCTAGCGCTATCAGCCGCGCGGCATCAATAGCCATGTTGATCGGCACGTCTGCTTTTGTTCTGTACATGCAGCGGGTTGGTGGTTCAGCGGCAGCACGCCACCCTGTGGATGTGGTTAGTTTAGTTCAGGAAGGGGGACAGTATCTTTACGTCGTCGGGTTCACATTCGTACCCATTACTTACTTATTGTTGCTCATTTACGTCATCGGCTGGCGATTGGCACGGCATTTTCTCCTTTTGTGCGCATCCGTGGTACTGATTGTCGGTTACTTCATCCTTACGAGTAGCAAGACCGTTATCGTAGTGCTATTTTTGTATTCTCTGGTTGCTTACAACTACCTAATGCACCGTGTTCGACTTCGTTCTCTCCTCATTATTGTGGGCCTGTACCTTCTCTTCTCACCTTTGTTATATGGTTACCGTGTCTACGGCATAGATGAAATATGGACTCTTTGGCAACAATGGAAGGATACATTTGGCGAGCCATATTTGTTCATGGGTCCTATTATCTCACGTGCGTATGGGGCAGATGCTTTTGCGCTCATCATAGAGAAGACGCCACAAGTACAGGACTTTCAGTTCGGCCGGACCTTGGCTGAGTTGGGATTCTTCTTCATACCAAGAACGTGGTGGCCCGACAAGCCATTAAGCTTTGGTTTTGAATTTGCGACCCTATATCTTCCCGTTCGTTTGATCGGTTCAATTGCTCCTACGGTTGTTGGCGAACTATACCTGAATTTCCATTTAGCTGGTATCATCATCGGCTTCTTCATGTGGGGTGTGCTCTTGCGGGCGATTTACTCCTACTGTGTAGTGTTCTGTAAATCGAGAGAAGCGATTTTTCTTTATGCGATATTACTTGTGCGCATGGTCCACTTTCTAGAAGGCCCCATTGCGGCTCATGTGATCTTTAGCTTGAGTGACCTCTTGGTGGCTTTTGCGATACTCGCCCTGGCCGGTTTGAGGTTAGGATACAAAGCCCCTGGCAAGGTGTGTATCCCTCTGTCAGAAAGGAGGCGTCAGTCATCATGATACTGTGCAGAAATGGATTTGCCCTACTAAGTGATTTGGAATCGCCAGATATCCAATCAATCCTTTGTGGCATGGAAGCGTTTCAAGCGCGTTTCATCGCACAAACGCGAGGCGTTTGGAACAATTCACTAGGTTTCTCACCTGATTGCCTCTCTCTTTGGAGTCGCCAATGGGAGTATCCGTATTGTTATGCCAACATGCAAAAGCTCTCAGGGAAGGTGCTAGATGCGGGTTCAGGCTTCACGTTCTTTCCTTATTTCCTGGCTGGACAGCAACGCTATGAGGTAGATTGTTGCGACGTGGACAAGCGTTTGGAATCGGTTTTTCAGGAGGCGAATGCAGCTACTGGATTGAGCGTTAAGTTTCGCCTATGCTCTATTGCTGATTTATCTTATCCCGATAGCTTCTTCGACATGGTGTGTTGTGTGAGTGTAATGGAGCATATCCAGGGGATCGGACGGATTAAAGCCATGCAAGAATTCTTGCGCGTACTCAAGCCGGGAGGCAGACTTGTCCTGACGTGCGACATCTCTTTAGGAAATGACTGCGAGATTCCGTTTCCCGAGTTCGCACTTTTGCTTCATGAGCTGGAGTCCTACTTCGAGCATGTGTATCCGTTGGCGTTAAATCGTCCCCCTAATTTGCTGACGACGGAGTATTTCCGCTCGAACGCGGAATGGCGATTGCCATGGTGGCGGATATCTGTATCCCCTCTTCGCGGATTGGCGCGCAAGTTGCTGGCGGATAGACGGTTCTTCTCTTTGGCAGTGATAGGCCTAACACTCTCAAAACCGCTGTAGCCTGTATGTAGGAAGGAGATTTGCTAATGAAGGTTTTGGCTATAGGGGGTGCCGGCTTTATCGGCTCTCAGACGGTGGATTTGCTCCTGGAGAAAGGATACGACGTCCGCATCCTGGACAGCCTTCAACCTCGGGTGCATCCCAGGGGCAAGCCGCCCTGGGTGCCGAAGGAGGCGGAATTCATCAAGGGGGATGTGGCCAACCGAGCCGACCTCGAACGGGCCTTGGAGGGGGTGGACTACGTCTTCCACCTGGCCGCCTACCAGGACTATATGACCGATTTCAGCACCTTCATTCACGTCAACACCGAGAGCGCGGCTTTGCTCTTCGAACTAATCGTGAGGGATAAGCTCCCTGTGCGCAAAATTGTCTTCGCCTCATCGCAAGCGGTGTGCGGCGAGGGGCGCTACCGGTGCCAACAACATGGCATCGTCGTGCCACCGCCTCGCCCGTTGGAGCAGTTGGAACGGGGTGATTGGGATATTCACTGCCCCTATTGTGGGGAGTACATGGAGCCCTTGTTGATTGATGAGACCACGGTCAGTCCCGGTACGGCATACGGTGTCTCCAAATATGCAGTCGAACTGTTGGCTGACCGGCTGGGGTCTCGCTATGGCATCTCCACGGTCTGCATGCGCTATACGTATGTGCAGGGCCCTCGGAATTCCTTCTATAATGCCTACTCCGGCGTCGCCCGCATCTTCGCCCTGCGCATCATGCACAGCCTGCCGCCCATTTGTTATGAGGACGGGAAGCAGTTGCGAGATTACGTGAACGTGAAGGACGTCGCCCGGGCCAATGTGCTGGTGATGGAAGACAGCCGAGCCGACTTCCAGGTTTTCAACGTGGGCGGTGGAAGAGCAGTTACCGTGCTGGAGTTCGCTGAGATCATGCTTCGGGAGTTCGGAAGCGACCTCGAGCCCCAGGTTCCAGGGGTATTCCGCCTGGGAGATACCCGCCACACCGTCTCGGATATCTCCAAGCTGCGCGCTCTGGGCTGGGAACCGACCATCCCCGTGCAACAGAATGTGAAGGAATACGTGGCCTGGATGCGGGAACAGAGGGTGACGAAGGAATATCTCCTGGAGGCGGAGAAGCTGATGCGGGAACAGGGCGTGCTCCGCCAGGTTCGTAAGGAAAGTGGCCCATGAAGCTACTTGTCTGGGCTCACGACATCGTGGGCATTTTAGAACGTTATGATAGCCGGGCCGAGGCTCACAACATCGTTGACATTTTCCGTCGCCGCTGCCGACGTCGGAACTCGGGGCGCAACTCGGCCACCGGTTCCGGCAAGACATACCGCCAGGTTTTCAGCCGCCGGACCGGATGGCGAGGGGAGCGCCGGTAGTAGATTTCTAAGCGCTGCCGGTGGGTCACAATGGTGGCCCAGACGTATTGACCCACCCAGCGCCGCCCGACCCGCCAGCGTTCGTTCAGGATGGCAATCTCGCCGCGGGCGTCGACTTGCCGAAGGAAATGTACGCGACCGGCTGTGATGGGCAAGCGCGCGGGAATACTCTGGGCTTGGGCCGCCGTCAGGCGCACCACGGGCTGCTGTCGGGTCACCTGGGCTGGAGTCCGATCGCCAAGGGCCGGGGGCACATACGCGTGTCGGTACCAATGTTCGAACTCGGGGTTGCGACGCTGCACATGGGCCAGGGAGCGAAAACGGCGCCGCTCCCAGAAGGCGCACTGCCACAGCCCGTTGATGGATTCGACCAGTTCGTTGCGCTCGGCTTCGTGAAAGGGGATGAAGATCAGTTCGATCCCCAGATACAAACCCAGCCGGACGAATTGGCCGAAGACGCGCCGTCC
>CAZTUO010000192.1:0-2618 GCA_964616355.1 uncultured Nitrospira sp. | reverse complement strand
GAAGGCCGCGTCGTTGTCCACTTGCAGGCCATCGGGCAGGCCCAAGGGACCGCGCCAGATGCTCAGGGCATAAGCACAGGCCGTGCCCACCGTCTTGTTGCCATAGACTCGACTGTGCAGGTCGCGGGAGCCATAGGCCACCGTGTTGAATGCAAACACCGCCTGTCCCCCCTGTAGCAAATGGGCCGTCCAGTCCATGGCCTGCAGCCGGAAGTGGGCGCTCGGTCGGGGATGGGGATAGTACGTCTGGGCCCGCTTGGGCGGAGACTGGGGTCGGGTCAGGCCTTCGACCCGCAACACGCGCTTGATGGTGGCCAGACTGGGCAAGGGGCGAACCCGCCACTGGCGCAGTTTGTGGTACACAGCACGTGGTCCGAGCAACCCGACGCGCCCACGTTCCAGTTTGCGTCGGGCGCGGACGATGAGCCGGCGAGTGGGCGGGCCATAACCTTGGGGGGAATGGTGCGGCTGGCGTGACTGGCTGTGCAAGCCAGCCCAGCCCTGTTCGAGGAAGCGGTGCCACCATTTGCGTAACCACTCGCGACTGCGAGGGATGGAGCCCAGGATCGTTGTTGGACGCTCACCCCGCAGCAGTCGTCGGATCGCCTGACGGCGAAGTTGGCGTTCATGTTTCTCGTCCATACGTCCTCCCTCCTGAGGGCGGAGTATGGACGACATCAGGTCAGGATGCCAACGATGTCGTGAGCCTTCCTTTGGCTAAAATGCCAACGATGTTGATGAGCCTCCTATGCCCACGATGTCGTGAGCCCAGACAGCTACTGGATAAAGTCGCCATCGTCACCGGAGGCGGTCGAGGCATCGGCCGGGCCATCGCCCTGGCCTTTGCGCGTGAGGGAGCGGATGTGGTCGTTGCCTCGCGGACGCCCCAGGAGATCGAAGAAACAGCGGCCGAGATCCAGGCCCTGGGACGGCGAGGTCTGGCGGTAAAAGCCGATATCTCCCAATGGGATGAAGTGAATCACCTGGTGGAAGAGACCTTGAGCGCTTTCGGCAGGATAGACATATTGGTGAACAACGCCGGCATCCAGGGACCGATCGGTTTATTAGTGGAGAACGACGTAGAAGAATGGGTAAACACCATTCGCGTGAACCTAGCGGGCACTTTTTTCTGTATAAAAGCAGTATTACCCCACATGATTGAGCGGAGGCGGGGGAAAATCGTCAATCTCTCCGGTGGAGGAGCCACATCCCCTCGCCCCCGCTTTACGGCCTATGCCGCTTCCAAGGCTGCTATCGTGCGTTTGACGGAGACCGTTGCCGAGGAGGTTCGGCCCTTCAACATCCAGGTGAACGCCATCGCCCCAGGGGCGGTGAACACGCGTATGCTGGAAGAGGTGCTGGCGGCAGGCGAGGCGGCCGGGGAAGCCGAACTGGCCCAGGCCCGACGCCGCTTGGAGGAAGGTGGCACATCTCCCGAACGAGCCGCCGAGTTAGCTGTATTTC
The DNA here is from genome assembly GCA_964616355.1 of uncultured Nitrospira sp. Lineage (GTDB taxonomy): Bacteria > Nitrospirota > Nitrospiria > Nitrospirales > Nitrospiraceae > CAZTUO01. The sequence continues at coordinate 1,154 of CAZTUO010000192.1, read as the reverse complement.
TGGCCTCTTCAGACTCCGATGGCGTGACCGGCAAATTGATTAGCTGCGTACACGACCGCTGGAATCAATGGGACCAGGGTACGCTCGCCATCTTGCTTACCTCTGAACTCTACACCCTGCGACGCATCGACCCTTACAACATCGCCCGCATGGCGACACTGCTGGAAGGGTCCAAACTCCTATGATGTGGCGTATCTTGCGTTATCTGCTCAAGAGTGGACCTTATTCCGTTATCCCGATCGGCAGGTTTCTCTTCGGGCAAAGTGGAAAGGAATACAACGTGGGATTTGTCAAGAAATTGTGGCTTGTCTACCGCTGCATACTAAACTCGATCCGGATCAACACAGCGACCCCCCCCTTGAGCTCATCACCGTTATCGACGAGATCCTTCGAATTCCAAAGTGGGTCAACGGGCACGTAGTAGAGCTCGGTTGCTATAAAGGAGGGTCGACCGCGAGCCTCTCCTTAGCTTGTGCTATGGTCGGTCGAAAGCTTATTGTGTTCGATTCCTTCTCGGGACTGCCTGAACCTGCGGATGGAGAATCCACCGTGTTCAATCTGCGGCAAATGTCCTTCGTCAAGTATAGCAAGGGCGACTATTATGGCGGCCTGGATGAGATTAAGAAGAATGTGGCAAGGTATGGCAAGCTCGATGTATGCGAATTCGTGCAGGGCTATTTCCAGGACACACTACCCAACCGCGACGAGAGGTATGTCCTAGTGTTTGAGGACGCAGACCTCCCTTCGTCCGTAGCAACTGCCCTCCAGTACACTTGGCCCCGATTGCATGACGGTTGCAAATTCTTCACACAGGAGGCCCAAGATCTCGAGGTTGCTACTCTGTTCTTCGACAAGGAATGGTGGTCTAGGCAGCTTGGTTCATCGCCCCCGGGTCTTGTCGGGGCTGGGATTGGGCTCCCCTTAAGCATGAATGGGAGTGGACTTGGCTATGCTGTCAAGCGGAAGTGAACCCGCTGTCCGGACGAGTCCCCTTCGCGTTGGATTGGTGGGTGCAGGTCAAATCGGCTCCAAACGGGCTGCCGTGGTGAGCAAAGACCCGATGGCGAGTCTGGTAACGGTTGCTGATGTGCAGGAAGAGCGAGGAAGGGAGGTAGCGGCCCGATGGGGAGCGAGGGGGTGCCGGGTCACCGCTG
>CAZTUO010000191.1:4588-6368 GCA_964616355.1 uncultured Nitrospira sp. | reverse complement strand
CCTCGCCCGGAAAGTAGGCCCGCTCGTGGCCGGCGCGGTGCGGATCGAGCAGGACGATCTCCAGGTCGGGCGCGAAGAAGGGGAAGTCGTTGTTGCCGCCATCCCAGAGGATCACGTCGGCATCGGCCTCCGCGAGGCGCAGCACCCGCTCGTAGTCCACGCCAGCGTACACGACGTCGCCGCGCAGGAGGTGCGGCTCGTACTCCTCCATCTCCTGGATCGTGCAGTCGGCCGCACGCAGGTCCTCCAGGGTCGCGAACCGCTGGACGGCCTGCCGCTCGAGGTCGCCGTAGGGCATCGGGTGCCGGACGATCGCGACGCGCAGCCCCGCCTCCCGCAGCAGCGCCGCCGCCTTGCGGGTCACCGGGCTCTTCCCGCAGCCGGTCCGCACCGCGCAGACCGAGATGACCGGCTTGGCGGCCTTCAGCATCGTCGCGTGCGGGCCCAGCACGCGAAAGTCAGCCCCTCTGGCGAGCGCCCGCGAGGCCGCGTGCATGACCTCCTCGTGCGCCACGTCGCTACAGGCGAAGACCACCTGCGCGATCCCTGCGTGCGCCAAGAGCGCGTCACACTCCGCCTGGGGCAGGATGGGAATCCCCTCCGGATACAGGGACCCAGCCAGCGAAGGCGGGTAGCGCTGCCCCGCGATGGGAGGGAGCTGGGCTGCGGCGAAGGCCACGACCTCGTACCGGGGATCGTCCCGGAAGACCACGTTGAAATTATGGAAGTCGCGCCCTGCGGCCCCGAGAATTAGCACCTTAATACGATCCATGGTCCCCTCGTGCGCTATCAGTTTCTTCACTGTGTCCAATTGCCCCAGTGCCGGTCCGCCGACTGTGGCAGAAGCGGACCGCCCGGCCGAGCCGAGCCCGCGGGAGGGCGGCGGCACCCGCACCGGGACGCGGCACGGTTGCTGCAGGACCAGACAGTCAGCGGCACGCTCGTCCCGCGAGCATGCAAGAATCAGGGCAGGTCATGGCCGAGCACCTGAACGACAAGATCGCGCAGCGGCTCCGGGAGGTCGCGTGCCTGCTCCAGGAGCAGGGCGCGAATCCCTACCGGGTACAGGCGTACCGCCACGCCGCGGAGACGATCGAACGGCTGGATCGGCCTGTGACCGCGGTGCTCGAGGCCGACGGCCTGGAGGGGCTCCAGGCCCTCCCGGGTATCGGCCCGAGCCTGGCCCGCGCCATCCACGACCTCGTCGCCACCGGCCGCCTCCCGATGCTGGACCGGCTGCGCGGCGGCGCGGACCCCGTGGCCCTGCTCGCCTCCGTGCCGGGCATCGGCAAGGCGCTGGCCAGGAAGCTGCACGACGATCTCGGGCTCGACTCGCTCGAGGCCTTGGAGACGGCGGCCCACGACGGCCGCCTGGCCATGCTGGAGGGCATCGGTGAGAAGCGCCTGGCTGGAATCGTGGATTCGCTGGCAACTCGGCTCGGCCGCCTCCGGCCCCTGGGACGCCCGGGCCCGCCGGCCGGCGGGCCGGGGGCGCCGACGCACATGCCGACCGGCGAGCCGCCTGTTGACGAGCTGCTCGACGTGGATCGCGAGTACCGCGAGAAGGCGCGCGCCGGCTCGCTGCGGACGATCGCGCCGCGGCGGTTCAACCCCTCGCACGAGGCCTGGCTCCCGATCCTCCACACGCAGCGGGGCGACCGGCACTATACCGTGCTGTTCTCGAACACGGCCCGCGCGCACGAGCTGGGCAAGACGCGAGACTGGGTCATTCTCTACTGCGACACCGGCCACGGCGAGCGGCAATACACGGTGATCACGG
>CAZTUO010000191.1:303-4536 GCA_964616355.1 uncultured Nitrospira sp. | reverse complement strand
GTACTACCGCGCCCAGGCGCTCGACGACAGCCGGCCGGCCGAGCCGACGCCCCGGAAGGCCGGGAACCAATGACTGCAAGAAAGGATGGGGCCATGCGCATCCTCTTAGCCGTAGACGGATCGGACAATGCCTACGAGGCCGCGCGCGCGGTGGGGCACCTCGCCACCCCGGAGCAGCTCCTCGTGCTGCACGTGATCGAGGTGCCCAAGCCGGCCTACCCGATGATGCTGCCGGAGGTCGCCGCGGAACTCTCCGCGACCGTGGAGGCCGGGGTGCGGGAGGACGCCGAGCGGCTGCTCGACCGGATCGTCTCGGTGCTGCCCCTGCACGCCGGGCCGGCTGGCCGGTGCATCGAGCCGGGCCGGCCGGCCGAGGTGATCTTGGCAGCCGCCGCCCAAGAAGGGACGGATCTCATCCTCGTCGGCGCGCGCGGAGTCGGGCCGGTCAAGGAGCTGGTCTTCGGCAGCGTGTCCCACCGGGTCATCACCCACGCGCCCTGTCCGGTGCTGGTGGTGAACCGGCCGATGCGCGCGCTCGGCCACGCGCTCCTGGCGGTGCAGGAGCCCGAGGACGCGGAGCGGGCCGTCGCCTTCCTGGCGAAGAAGCCGTTTCGGGAGCCGCCCCGGTTGTCCGTGCTCACCGTGATGCCGCTCGCTCAGCCGCTGTGGCCGGTCGGAGGCTCGGTCAGCGCCCTGCTGGTGGAGAAGGCGATCGAATTCGCGCGCCACTTCGTGGACGACGTGGCGGAGCGGCTCACAGGGCTTGGGTACGCTGCGACCGGCCTGATCAACATGGGCGCACCGGGGGCGGCGATCCTCCAGTCGGCCGCCACGCTGAAGCCGGATCTGATCCTGGTCGGCTCGCACGGCCGCGCCGGCGTCAGCCGGTTCCTGCTCGGGAGCGTGTCCCACACGGTGCTCCACCAGGCGCCCTGTCCCGTGCTGGTGGTGCGCTGAAGCCCTGGCCCGCCCCGGCCGCCCCCGTTGCCTTTCTAGCATGATTCCCCTACTATGTGCCCAGGCCATCGTGTGCAGGCAGCCGCGGTGCAGGGCAAGACGATGCCTCGATTGCCCCCTATCCGACCGTTGAGCCGGGTCCGGGCATTCACCCTCGTCGCCCTGGCGACGACCCTGGGGCTCGCCCTGATCGCCCTGTGGGTCGTCGAGGAGCGCCTGTTGGCACGCACGGGCGAAACTCTCGCGCTGGCCGCCGCCGACATCGCCGACAAACTCGACCTGGTCCTCGACGAGCGGGCTGGAGACCTCCGCGCGCTGGCCCGGAGCGGCGCTCCGCTGCTGGAGCACGGTGAGCTGCGCGGCCTCTCGACGCTCCTGGCTTCGGTCCGACAGGCCTTTCCCCTCTACCTGTGGCTCGGCGTCACGGACCGGACCGGCCGGATCGTCGCTGCCACGGAGGCCACGAGCCTCGGCGCCGATTGGAGCGAGGCCCCGTGGGTCCAGGCGGTGCGCGACGGAGCCCCCAGCTCCGTATCCGTGCAGCCGCCCTCCGATGCGTCGCCGAGCCGCTCGGGCTGGAGCGTGCAGTTCACCGTGCCCGTGCTCGGCCGCGACGATCATTTCCTGGGCACGCTCACGACCCGCGTCGGCCTGTCGGCCCTGGAGGAGCTGTTCCCACGAACCGTCCGCACGCTCGTCGCTCAAGGAGCGATCTCCTTCCCGGTCGAGTGGGTATTCTTGGGGCCCGATGGGATCGTTCTGAACGAGTCCTGGCGGCTCGCGAATCAGCGGGTCAATCTCCTCGAGCTTGGGGTGCCCTCCGCCCAGCTCGCGCTGGACCGGCAGGCGCCACCCGGCTATGTCCAGGAGACCCACGGCCACCGGTCCGTGCCGGTGATGACCGGCTACGCCCACACACAGAGCGATGGGCGCGTTCCAAGCCTCTTGCTGGGCGTGCTGGTCCGTGCGAACCGAGAGGCGCTCCTGGCCCCCATTCGCGCCACCCTGTGGAAGCTGGCTGCGGCCGGCGCCCTCCTGAGCCTGCCTCTCCTGGGGATGCTGTGGTGGGGCCTCCGCCGCTTGGAGCGCGCCGGACGGCATGTCGCCGAGGCTGGGCGCTCGGCGCGCGAGTCCGAGTCTCGGCTCCGCGCGACCTTCGAGCAAGCAGCCGTGGGCATGGCCCTCGTGGCCCTCTCGGGGCGCTGGTTGCGCGTCAACCAGAAACTCTGCGAGATCGTCGGCTACACGCGCGACGAACTGCTCGCCCGCCGCTTTCAGGACATCACCCACCCGGACGACCTCGAGGGCGACCTGGACCACGTCCGCGACCTGCTGGACGGCAAGGCGACGACCTATTCGATAGAGAAGCGGTACCTCCGCAAGGACGGCTCGCCCGTCTGGGTCAACCTGACCGTCTCGCTCGTGCGGGATGCCGCGGGCCAGCCGGACTATTTCGTCTCGATCATCGAGGACATCAGCGCCCGCAAGCGCGCGGAAGCGGAGGTGAAGCGTCTCACCGCCGAGCTCGAGCACCAGATCGACAAGCGCACGGCGGCGCTCCAGGCCGCCGTCGCCTCGCTGGAGGAAGCCCGGGCGATGCTCGACCTGATCATCAACACGATTCCGCAGCACGTCTTCTGGAAGGACCGCCAGTCGCGGTATCTCGGGTGCAACCGGCTGTTCGCCCAGGCGGCCGGCGTCGGCGAGCCGGCCGCGATCGTCGGCAAGACCGACTTCGACTTGGCCTGGCGCGACACGGCGGAGCGCTACCACGCCGACGACCGTGAGGTCATGGAGCACAGCAGGCCCAAGTTAAACTACGAGGAGCCGCAAACGAGGCCCGACGGCAGCCTGCGGTGGCTGCGGACGAGCAAGGTCCCCCTGACCCACCCGGACGGCACGGTCTTCGGCATCCTGGGGCTCTATGAGGACATCACCGAGCAGAAGGAGCTGGAAGCGAAGGCGGGCCGGCTGGAACGCTTGGTGATGCTGGGCCAGCTCCTGGGCGGGGTCGCCCATGAGATCAAAAATCCCCTGTTCATCTTGACCGGCTACATCCAGCTTCTCAAGGAGAAGCTGCAAGCGTCGGCTGGCGCCGACCTGCTGGCTGACTTCCAGAAAATCGAAGATGCCGCGAGACGCATGGTGAAGATCACCGAGCGGTTCCTCCAGCTTGCCCGGGGCACCCCGCCCCACGAGGCCTGGGTCTCGGTGGACGCCGTGCTGCGGGCGACCCTGGAGTTCCTGGCCAACGAACTGATGCGCAACCAAATCCGCGCGGTCACGGAGATACCCGCGGCGCTGCCGCCGGTCTGGGCCGATCCTGGGCGGCTCCAGGAGGTCTTTCTGAACCTGCTGCTGAACGCCATCCAGGCCATGGCGGCGGCGCACGGCAAGGGGACGCTGACGGTGTCGGCGAAGCTAGCGGCCAGCAGCGAACGGCCCGCAGCTTCCGAAGAGACGCTGTCGGCTGCGAGCTATTCGGGATCGGCTCCTGAGCCGAGCTGGATCGAGGTTCGGATCCAGGACGACGGGCCGGGGATCCCACCCGAACATCAGGCCCGGCTCTTCGAGCCCTTCTTCAGTACCAAGGCCCCCGAGGAAGGCAGTGGCCTCGGCCTCTGGATCGTCCGGTCAAACCTCGTGGCCATGGGTGGCACGGTGTGGTGCGAGAGCACGGTGGGCCAGGGTGCCACGTTCATTGTGCGGCTGCCGGTCGCAAGGGAGAGCCGTCAGCCATCCGCCGTCAGCGACCGGAATTGTCAATAAACAGTTGCAATCCAACAGAAGGCAGGTTAGACTACCGCCGCCTTTCTACGTATCTTCAGCCTTCCGGCCAAAAGCTGATAGGTGGAGGCCCAGAGCGCTTCCCATGGCCACGATCCTGATCGCGAACGCCGACCACCGGTATGCGAAACTCCTCGGGGACCTGTTGAGTCGCTACGGGCACGAGGTGGTGACCGCCCGCACGGGCGAGGAGGCGCTGCAGCAGTTCGAGGCCCGGCGCCCGGCCGTGGTCCTGCTCGACCTGATGATCCTGGGCTTGCATGGGATCGAGGTGCTGGCGCGCCTCCGGGCGCAGGCGCCGCACCTCCCGGTGATCGTGCTCGGCGCCGACGTCCCTCCCGACGTCGAAAGCCGCGCCCGCGAGATGGGCGTCTCGGACGTCCTGCGCAAACGGCTCAAGATGGACGTCATTGTGCAGACCGTGCATCGGGCGCTCCAGCACGCGGGCCGCCCCGTGCCCCCCGTGCCGGTCCCGGCTGCCCCGGCGTC
>CAZTUO010000191.1:0-281 GCA_964616355.1 uncultured Nitrospira sp. | reverse complement strand
TGATCGTGGACGACGAGCCGGAGATCTGCGCGCTGGTCGGCGAGTTCCTCCGCCGGCGCGGCTACCGGACGGCCGCCGCCCACTCGGGAGAGGAAGCGCTGGCGGCGATCGCCAAGGAGCTCCCGAACCTAGTGTTGCTGGATATCTACATGCCGGGCCTGAACGGCGTCGAGCTGCTGCGGCGGATCCGGACGATGTACCCGTCGCTGGGCGTCATCATGCTCACGGCCAGCCAGGACGAGCCCCTCCTCAAGACCGCGATGGATCTGGGCGCCTTCGAC
>CAZTUO010000190.1:0-6425 GCA_964616355.1 uncultured Nitrospira sp. | reverse complement strand
AGGCTCACCGAGGTGACGGACGCCAGCACGCGCTCTTCGACCGCCACGCAGCCGGGCTCCTCGGATTCGCCGACGTCGCAATTGAGATCAATGTGCATGGGTAAAGACCCGCTCGCGTCTAGCTCCTCGCCAGCCAACGTGCGTACGCCGCCCGGCCGATCGGCATGAACCGCACTCGGTCGCCGGGCGCCAGCAGGAAGGGCGGGGTCCGTGCCGGATCGTACAGCCGCAGCCGCCCGATCAACCGCCAGCCGCCGGGGCTCTCCAGCGGATAGATGCCGGTCTGCTCGCCGGCGATGCCGACCGACCCCGCCGGGACGCGCGCCCGCGGCTCGGCCAGCCGCGGGGCCGCAAGCTTCGCGGGCACGCGACCGAGGTAGGGAAACCCCGGCAGGAACCCCAGCATGTAGACCCGATACTCGACCGAGCTGTGCAAGGCTGCGGCCTCGGCCGGCGTCAGCCCGGCCGCCGCGGCGAGCGCGGCAAGATCGGGCCCGGCCTCGCCTCCGTACAGCACCGGGACCTCGATCCGACGGCGCCCGAGGCGCGGGCCGCCGGGCGGCCGGGCGGCGAGCGCCCGCAGCCGCTTCAGCAGGGCGCCGCCGCGGACGACCAGTGGATCCACGTACACGGTCGCGGAGCGATAGGCCGGCACGGCCTCCTGGACGCCGGGCCACCGCGCGGCCTCCACTGCCCGCGCGAACCGCAGGACCCGGTCGTTGATCGCCGGCGCGATCCGGTCCCCGAACTCCACGGTGACCGCCGCGTCGCCGGCCCAGCGGAGCCGGGGGAATGGCTCAGGCAGCGTCATGGGTCATTGGCCGGCATGAGTGGGGCCTCGCCCCTTGACTTTTGCCCCGTGACCCTGGACGTCCCCTCCTCACTGGACGACGGAGCGCAGGGCCAGCAGGCCGGCGAACAGATGGATGAGCCAGTGGGCCTGCCGGTGCCGGCCGGTCGCGAGCTTCAGCAGCGAGTAGGAGACGAGCCCGAAGGTGATGCCGTCGGTGATGCTGACCGAGAACGGCATCAGGATGATCGTGAGGAACGCTGGGATCGCCTCGGTCGGATCGGTCCAGGGCACCTGCGCGACGCCCCGCAGCATCAGGCTGCCGACCACGATCAGGGTCGGCGCGATCACCGGATAGAGGTGCGCCCCGGTGGCGGTCACGTGCCCGCCGCCGACCATCTCCGCGAGCGGGGTCAGGCAGAGCGCGAGGAGAAAGCCGGCGGCCGTGACCACGCTCGCCAGCCCGGTCCGCCCGCCGGCCGCCACGCCGGCCGCGCTCTCGACATAGCTCGTGATCGTCGAGGTCCCGAGCAGGGCCCCCGCCGCCATGCCGGCCGCGTCCGCGGCGAGGGCCTTCTCCGCCCGGGGCAGGCGCCCATCCCTGAGCAGACCCGCCTGCGCGCCGACGCCCACCAGCGTCCCGATCGTGTCGAACAGCGCGAGGAAGAAAAAGATGAACACGACGGTGAGGCCGGACGTGCTGAGCAAGCCGGCGAGGTCCAGCTTCAGCAGCGTCGGGGCCAGGGACGGCGGGGGGCTGAACAGGCCGCGATACGTCACCAGGCCCAGCGGGAGTCCCGCCAGCGTCGTCGCGGTGATGCCCAACAGGATCGCCCCCGGGGTGCCCCGCGCGAGCAACGCCGCGGTGAGCGCGAGGCCGAAAAGGGACAGGAGGACCGGCGGGCTGCCCAGTGCGCCCAGGCCGACGAGCCCCCCCGGGCGCGCGACCACGACGCCGGCCCATTGCAAGCCGACGAAGGCGATCAGCAAGCCGATCCCGACCGCGATCGCGTGCTTCAGCGAGTCAGGCAGCGCGTTCACCAAGCGCTCGCGGAACCCGTAGCGCGACAGGAGGAGGAACAGGACGCCGGCGACGAACACGCCGGCGAGCGCCGTCTCCCAGCGGAAGCCCATCCCGCCGACCGCCGCCGCGCCGCAGACCGTGAACGCGAAGTAGACGTTGTGGCCCATCGCCGGCGCGAGCGCGATCGGGTAGTTCGCATGGAGCCCCATGAGGAGCGTGGCGAACGCGCTGGCCAGGCAGGTGGCCGCGAGCACCGCGCCGAAATCCATCCCGGTAGTGGCGAGCACGGTTGGCTGGACGAAGATGATGTAGCAGAGCGTCAGGAAGGTTGTGGCGCCGGCGACCACCTCGGTCCGGAGCGTGGTGCCGTTCGCCTTGAGCTGGAAGTGCCGCTCCAGCGTCTCGCCCGGATGTCGGAGCCACGCCCCCCGCATCGCCCAGGGCCTGCGTCACCGCGCCTCGCCCCGGGTCCCCGCCCCGTCCAGCACCTCGCGCACCCGGCGCACCAGCGCGTCCGGGGTAAAGGGTTTCTGGAGGAACGCCGTGCCGGGGTCCAGGACGCCGTGATGCACGACCGAGTTCTCGGCGTAGCCGGACATGTACAGCACCTTGACATCGGGGCGGGCCGCGAGGAGCTGGGCGGCCACCTCGGGCCCGCTCATCTGGGGCATGACCACGTCGGTCAGCAGCAGGTGGACCGGCCCCGGATGGCCCGAGCTGAGCACCAGCGCCTCGATCCCGTGGCGCGCCTCCAGCACCGTGTAACCCTGGAGCTCCAGCGTGTCCCGCACCAGCATCCGCACGCCGGGCTCGTCCTCGACCAGCAGGATCGTCTCGGTGCCGCGCGGTAGGCCGGGATCGGCCGGGACCTCCCGCTCGGGCTCCACGGCCTCGTCCACCCGCGGGAGGTAGATCTTGAACGTGCTCCCCTTGCCGGGCTCGCTGTACACGAAGATGTAGCCGCCGCTCTGCCGGACGATGCCATAGACGGTGGAGAGCCCCAGCCCTGTCCCTTTGCCGAGCCCTTTCGTGGTGAAAAACGGCTCGAAGACCCGGGCCTTCGTCTCCTCGTCCATGCCCTGCCCAGTGTCGCTCACCGCCAGCAGCACGTACCGGCCCGGCGCGACGACCTGCCCGTGCCGGAAGGAGTTGCCGATGTCGACGTTCGTGGTCTCGATCGTCAGCTTCCCGCCCTGGGGCATCGCATCCCGCGCGTTCACCGCCAGGTTCATGATGACCTGCTCGAGCTGGCTCCGGTCCGCGCGGACGTGGCCGAGGGCCGGATCGAGCGTCGTGTTGAGGTCAATGTCCTCGCCGAGCAGCCGCTGGACCATCGAGCCCATGCCGCTCACCACGGCGTTCAGGTCGAGGACCGACGGGGTCAGGACCTGGCGGCGGCTGAAGGCCAGCAGTTGCTGGGTCAGGGCGGCCGCGCGGTCCCCGGCCTGTTTGATCTCCTCGATGTCCGGTCGCAGCGGGTCGCTCGCGGCCAGACGGCTGAGCAGGAGGTGGCTGTAGCCGTTGATGATGGTCAGCAGGTTGTTGAAGTCGTGCGCCACCCCGCCGGCCAGCTTGCCCACCGCCTCCATCTTCTGCGCCTGCAGGAGCTGCGCTTCCAGCTCCTTCCGCTCGTTGATCATGAGCAGCACCCCGCAGATCTTGACGGGGCACCCCCGCTCCACGATCACCGTGGCGAGGTCCCGCACCCAGACGACCCGGCCATCGGCGGTGAGCATCCGGTACTCCAGCTCGTGATTGCGCCGTTCCCGGACCGCCTTCGTGCAGAACGAGATGACCCGGTCGTAGTCGTCCGGATGGATCACATCCCGCCACGTCAGGTCCACGAGAAAGCGCGCCGGGGGATACCCGAGGAGACGCTCCGCCTGCGGGCTCACGAACGTGAACCGGAAGGTCTCGGCGTCCGCCTCCCAGACGATCGCGTCGAGCGAGTCCACCAATTCCTGGTAGCGGCGCAGGGACTCCTTCAGCCGCGCCGCCGCCTCCCGCTGGAGCCACTGGCCCATCGCGAGCGACGCCACGTTGGCCAGGACCACCGCGAAGAGCTGCTCCTCCGGCGTCCAGCGCCGGGGCGGCCCCACGTGCTGGTGACAGAGCACCCCCTCCACCCGGCTGGCCACGTAGATCGGGACATCCATCAGGGAGGTGACGCCCAGCCGCGCCAGGCATCCGCCGGACAGCTCGGACGTCCGCGCGTCTGCCCGCGCGTCGTCGGCCGCGATGACGTCGCTCGCGGCGAGCGCCAAGAAATAGCGGGGCGAGTCGGCCACGAGCCACTCGGCGCCCGCCGAGTGGCGGCCGGGGCCGGCTTCGTAGAGGTCCAGGCAGCGGATCTTCGTGCGGGACTCGTCGTAGCGCCAGAGGCTGACGCGCGCGACGCCGAGCGCACGCGCGGCCGCCTCGGTCAGGTGACGTACGGTGACCCCGAAGTCGGCGGACTGCAGCGTGTCGCTGCGAACGAGCGTCGTCAGGGCGGACAACTGTCGGAGGACCGGCTCATCCGTCACGGCAAGCCCTTCTGTGCGGGACGTGCGCGATCGCGGGGGACCGCCCGGTCCCAAACGGCCCTCATCCTAGTCTTTTCACGATAAAATCTACAAGTACGGACTTGTATCTAAGCGAGGGCAGGCAGGTCCGTCGAGCACCTGCATCGAGCACAGCCAGCCGACAGGGCAGGCGCGGCACTCAGCACGGGCGGCGGTGCAGGCGTTCGATCTCGTTGGTGAGCTCCTGCTTCTCCAGCTGGAACGACCGTTCCAGCCCATACCGCTGCATCGCGTCCCGGAGGCTGGCGCCGCGGTCCTGCTCCCACTGACGGTCCGGCCGCGCGCCCGGTCCGGACGGGGCGGGCGCCAGGGATCCTGCCGCCCAGACGCTGCCTCCGACCAGTAGCCCCAGGAGGAATCCGACGACGAGGTTGCGCATGGTGGGCCTCCTTTGACGAGGCGGCGCCGGCCGATCAGTCACCGCGGGCGAGGATCGCCCGTACGCCGCCTGGACACCGCCGCCAGAAAATCCGGCATGGCGCTCCAGATATAGTCAACAACGGAGAGTGCGTAGGCCTGCGAGGCCGCAAGGTCGCTCTGCCAGTGCGGGATCGCCTCGTGCACGTCGAGCACCGGCTCCTCCCGCTGATAGCAGACCTGGTTGAACAAGGGCGCGTCCCGGCCGAAGTGCCGTCGGACGAACTCCCGGTGGTCATGCCCCATCACCACCGCGAGGTCCGCGGCGTCGAGCAGCTCCCGCGTGAGCCGTCGCGGGGCGTGGCCGACCGGATCGGCCCCCAGCGCCCGCAGCCGTTCCCGAATCAAGGGATGCACCGGGTGCGGCTGTGCCTCGGTGCCCGCCGAGCCGACCACATAGCCGCCCGCCGCCCCGACCAGGGCTTTGAGCGCATATTCCGCGACCACGCTCCGGAAGACATTGCCCGTGCAGATGAACAGGATGGATGGCACCGGACCGACCTGTTTTCGATCCATGCTATCACAGGCCGACACCGCTGGCGACCCGCCGCCGGCTACCTTGCCGGTCCGCCGTCGCGCCCCTCTCCTACCCTGGAGACGCTGCAGCCCAGGGACGGCCGGGCCGGGCGAAGCGAGAGGGCTCCGGCGCAGAGGGGGAGCAGTGGCTCCACAAGCCGTTGCCCCGCTTTCCAGGATTTGCTTGCCTTCCGTCGGGGAACTCCGTATTCTGGGAGCTTCCAGGGGAGTCCCGAGGCCTGGTCGCGCGGCCGGTCGGGGCGTGGGTGGCGGCGGGGTCCGCCCCTTTTAGGGGTCGTGCCTCAGCAGAGGAGGTTCCTATGTGGAAGAAAGACAAGTTGGACGTGAAGGGCCCGGCGGACTCTCCGGAGCACGGCAGCCCGGAGCCGGCCCAGTCCCCGGCGAACGGGGGCCCGGAGGGCGACCAGGAGGTCATCGCCTTTGTCGGCAAGGGCGTGGAATTCAAAGGCACCATTACCTACAACGGCACCGTGCGCATTGACGGGTTCCTGGATGGGGAGATCCACACCGAGGGGATCCTCCTGGTCGGGGAGGAAGCCGTGATCACCGCCAAGGTGAGCGCGGGGACGGTGGTGAGCAAGGGGAAGATCACCGGGGACATCATGGCCAAGGAGAAGGTCAAGCTGCTCGCCCCGGCGATCCTGAACGGCTCGGTGAAGACCCCGGTGCTTTCCATGGAAGAGGGGGTCTTGTTCAACGGAAGCTGTGAGATGGCGCGGGCCGACGTCCACGAATTGCCGCGCGATCCGGTCATTCGCCCGGTGCCGCCCGGCGCAGGCGGGATGAAGCGCGTCGCCGGGGGCCAGGGTCCCGCAGGAGCGGTTCGCGATCCCCGCTTCGACGGCTAGAGGGAGGAGGCCGGGCCGCGCGGCTCAGGCAGGCGCCGGCCGCGAACCCCGCTCTTCCGACCTCAGCCGAGGGAGGGTGCCATGTGGGAGTTTAACGGCAAGAAGAAGCTCAACCTCGAGAACGAAGAGAACTTCACCTTCCTAGGACGGGGGGTGGACTTCAAGGGCGTGGTGAACTTCGACGGCACCGTCCGGATTGACGGCCGCCTCGAAGGGGAGATTCACACCAAGGGGACGCTCATCGT
>CAZTUO010000189.1:0-6434 GCA_964616355.1 uncultured Nitrospira sp. | reverse complement strand
AAGCGCGGCCGCGGCTCGGCCGCCGCGATGTACTCCGCCAGCTCGACCACGTGGGTGACCGTGCCGCCGTCCGTGCCGCCGGAGAGCAGGATCATGTCGGGTCGCAGCGAGCGGATGCGCTCGATCTTCTCGTGCGGCAGACGCCCGTCGTTCGAGGCCAGGACATCCATCACGATCGCCCCGGCGCCGAGCGCGGCCCGTTGAGCGCTCTCGCCCGTCATGCTCTGGACCGCGCCCGCCACCATCATCTGGAGCCCGCCGCCGGCGCTGCTGGTCGAGATGTAGAGGTCCACGCCGACGGGCGGCCTGCCGTTGCCGCCCTGGCTGGGAGTGAGGATGCGCTCGCCGTCCAGGATCTTTCGCCCGGACAATTCCTCGATCTCCGCAATCGCGTTCAGCACGCCGCGCGTGACGTCCTCGAAGGGCGCCTCCACCGTCGTCGGGGCTTCCCCCCGGTAGGTCTGGCGGTACTCCGTCCCGACCTTCTCGATCAGAATGGCCTTGGTCGTCGTGCTGCCGCAGTCAGTGGCGACGATCACGGCGAGCGGCTGCGCTGGGGCAGGCTGGGCAGGAGGGTTGAGGGTGGTCATCGAGCGGGAGCCTTCGCGGGATCAGACGCGGCGGCGGTCGCCTGGGCCTCGATGAGCGCGATGAGTCGGGCCACCGCGGCGCGGCGCTCGAGGAGGCGGGCCGCCACCTCCACTTCGCGTGTCTCGCAGACGCAGCTCAGGATCGGGGAGAGGAAGTAGAGCGCCTGACTGCCCAGGAAGTTCATGGGTTCCGCGGATTCCAGAAACAGGATGGCGGGGCTCGCCAGTCCCCGGGCCACGACCGCCGCCGCCACCTTCTTGAGCAGGGCGTCCTCCGCGGCGGAGCAGGGCTCGCTCGCCGGCCGGACCGCGAACGCGACCCTGAACGCTTCCTTCACCTTCTGAACGCGCGTGGAAATCGGCATGGCCCCGTGCCCGCTCGGCCCGAGCCCTGGCCCGGGCTATACTAGCCAAGCGGCTGCAGCCCGTCAACCGGACCTTTCGACGCCGCGCGATGCTGCTCGGCGTGGTAGGAGCTGCGCACCAGGGGCCCGGATTCGACATGGGTGAACCCCAGGGCGAGCCCTTCCGCCTTGAGCGCGGCGAACTCCTCCGGATGGTAGAACCGGGCCACCGGGAGGTGCCGTTTCGTCGGCTGAAGGTACTGGCCGATCGTCAGGATCTCGCAACCGGCCCCGCGCAGGTCCCGCATGACCTCCCGGACCTCGTCCACGGTCTCGCCCATCCCGACGATGAGGCCCGACTTGGTCCGGGCCCCCATTCGGCGGGCCCGATCCAGGAGGTCGAGCGAGCGCGGGTATTTCCCTTGGGGCCGAATGGACGGGAACAGGCGGCGCACCGTCTCGATGTTGTGGTTGAGGAGATCCGGCTGTGCCGCCACGACCGTCGCGAGGGCCGCCTCGTCGCCCTCGAAGTCTGGGATGAGGACCTCCACCGCGCACGTCGGGATCAGGCGCCGGATCTGCCGGATCGTCTCGGCAAAGACAGCGGCGCCCCCGTCTTCTAACTCGTCCCGGTTCACCGACGTAATGACGGCGTGCCGGAGCCCTAGAGCCTGGACCGCGCGGGCCACGCGCATCGGCTCGTCGGGGTCCACCGGCTCGGGCCGTCCCGTCCGCACCGCACAGTAGTGGCAGCGCCGCGTGCAGGTGTCCCCCAAGATCAGGAACGTCGCGGTCCGGTTGTTCCAGCATTCCCAGACGTTCGGGCAGCGCGCCTCCTCGCAGATCGTGTGCAGGCCCAGGGCGTCCACCATCCAACGAATGTCCCGGTAATCGGGGCCCTGGGTGATCCGGACCTTGAACCAGGGCGGGAGCCGGCCCGCGCGGGGCGGCTCCCCAGCGCCTGCCGGAGCCCGCGCGGACCGGACATCATGGAGCGGGACGAAGCTCATTCCGCGCCCTCGGGCAGGACCAGTTCCAGCGGATGTTCGAGCACGCGCTTGAACTCGCGCAGGAAGCGGGCTGCCTGGGCCCCGTCCAATGCCCGGTGGTCGCAGGAAAGGGTGACCTTCATCCGGCGGCCGACCGTCACGCGGCCGTCCTCGACGACCGGCACGTCCCGTACCGATCCGATGGCGAGCGCGGCGGCTTCCGGCGGCATCAGGACGGCGATGAAGTTCTCCACGTCGAACATGCCCAGGTTCGACACCGAGAAGGTCGCGCCGGTGTACTCCTCCGGCGTGAGCCGGCGCGTCCGGGCCCGCTCGATGAGGTCGCGGGCCTCTGCGGAGATGCGCGCCAGTGACTTCGCTCCGCAGTCGCGCACGACCGGCGAGAGCAGCCCGTCGTCGAGGGCGACCACGATGCCGATATCAATGGTCGCATGGAGCCGCAACACATCGCCGGCGTAGGACACGTTGATTTCCGGATACCGGCCGATCGCCAGGGCAGCGGCCTTGACGATAAGAGCGGTGATGCTCGGCGTGAACCGCCGTGCCTGCTTGAGCTGATGGCGCAAGCGCTCCGCCTCCTCCATCGCGATCTCGGTGGTGACGTAGAAATGCGGCACCGGCGCCTTGCTCTGGGTCGTGATGCGGGCGATTGCCTTCCGCATCTGGCTGAGCGGCCGGTCCTGCCCAGCGGGCGCCCGGGCTTTGGCCGCCGCCAGCACATCCTGCTCGATGATCTGCCCCTCCGGCCCGGTGCCTCGGACCGTTGCGAGGTCGAGGCCGTGCTCGGCGGCGATCCGCCGGGCACGGGGCGACGCCTTGAGCGCCGAACCGGCGGGCGGCGTTGGCCCGGCGGGCGGCGCCTCCCCTGCCGTCGGCGCAGGCGACCGGGCTGGAGCTGACGGGGAGGCAGCGGCGGAGCCGGGGGACGCCCCCCCGCGCGGGGTCGGAGCAGGGCTTCCCGCTTCCGCCAGCAGCGGCGCGATGTCCTCGTCCGGCTCGCCGATGACCGCGATCAAGGCGCCGGCCTTCACCGTCTCCCCGTCCCGCACCAGGATCCGCCGCAGCGTGCCGGAGGCGAAAGCCTCGAGGTCCATGACCGCCTTGTCGGTCTCGATTTCGGCGAGCACGTCACCGGTACCAACAGCGTCCCCTTCCCGCTTCTTCCAGGCGAGGACGACCCCCTCTTCCATCGTATCGGTTAACTTGGGCATGACCACGCGGCTGGCCATCGGGTGTCCCTGTCGCGGCCTCGGCGCCTCGTACGCATTCACTCTAGCGGACTATCCGGACGAGCGCAAGCCGCCCCATCGATCCTCCAGGCGCTCAGCGCGGCAGGCGCTCACCGGCGCAACCAGGCGGTCAGCCGCCGCCAGAGCCCTCCACGGTCAGGGTCCGGATACTCCACCCAGGGCTCCTGGGTTCCCAGGTAGGTTTCGTGCCGGAAGCTCAGGCGGCTCCGGAGCTGGCTGTATCCACGACCGTGCAGGGAGCGGACCACGTCCGCCAGCGCCTCTTGCGCCGTCTCGGCGTCGCCGGTCGTCACACGCAGGGCCTCGTACCGGAAGGTCGCCCGGAACGCGGCCGTCTCCCGGTGCAGGATCTCGACGAGCCGGGTGAAGCCGCGCGCCCGATCGTCCACCCCGGCCAGCTCGTATTTCTCGACGATCCGTTCCCCCATCGCCGCTCCGACGGGCTCCTCGGTCATAGGCCCTGCGCCCGGAACACGGCGAGCAGGTCGCTCAGCGCGATCGTCTTGCTCCGGAGCGTGCTTCGCTCCCGAGTCACCTCCTCGAGCGCCGCGGCTCGCTGAGCGTCTCCTTGCAGGCAAGTGGCCCCGAGCGCGACGATCCGCGCGCATTCCCGCTCGACCTTTTCCATGACGACCCGATTCACCGCTGGGATCTCCCTCAGCTTCTCGCGCGTGTTCGCCAGGTGCCGTTGCAGCTCCGGCTCGGGAAAGGACTGCCGCGCAGCGTCGTCCAGGCACCGGTCCAGGTATTGGGTGAGGAACACGTACAGCCGGACGAGCGTCTCGGTGGTTTCGATGGGCGTGGGGGCGGCTTCGACCATGGGGACTCTCCTTCCGTTATCGCCGGTACAGCACCTGCCGGACGGCGGCGATGACCCGAGCCCGGTCCGGGATGGCCGCGGCCTCGAGCGGGCGCGTGTAGGGCATCGGGACGTCCTCCCCGGTGACGCGCACGATGGGGGCGTCCAGGAACTCCAGGGCGTGCGCATAGACGCTCTCCGCAATCTGAGCGCCGAGGCCCGCGAAGCGCCACCCCTCCTCGACAATCACGAGCCGGCCCGTCTTCTTCACCGACGCGACGATCGGATCCAAGTCCAGCGGCTTGAGGGTCCGGGGATCCACGACCTCCGCTTCGATCCCCTCGCGGGCCAGGACCTCGGCAGCCTCGAGCGCCAGCAACACCATCTTGGAGTAGGCGACGAGGGTCACGTGGTCGCCGGCTCGCTTGACGTCCGCGCGCCCGATCGGGATCGTGTACTCGCCGTCCGGCACCTCGCCCTTGGTCCCGTACAGGAGCTGGGCCTCGATGAAGATGACCGGGTTGGGGTCGCGAATGGCGCTCTTGAGCAGGCCCTTGGCGTCAGCAGGTGTCGCCGGTGCGATGACCTTCAGCCCCGGCACGTGGCAGAACCAGGTCTCCAGGCTCTGCGAGTGCTGGGCGGCGAGCTGGTGCGCGGCGCTCCCCGGACCGCGGATGACGATCGGCACCGCGAGCTGGCCCCCGGACATGTAGCGGATCTTCGCCGCATTGTTGACGATCTGGTCCATGGCGAGGAGGCTGAAATTGAACGTCATCAACTCGACGATCGGGTACAGGCCGGCCATGGCGGCCCCGATGGCGAGTCCCGTAAAACCCGCCTCGGTGATCGGGGTGTCGCGCACCCGGCGCGGCCCGAACTCCTCGACGAACCCCTTGCTGACCTTGAACGCCCCCTGGTAGTAGCCGACCTCCTCGCCGATGAGGAACACCCGCTCGTCGCGGCGCATCTCCTCCCGCATCGCCTGGTTCAACGCCTCTCGATAGGAGAGCAGCATCGGGCTCGGCCTCGGCTCCTTACTCCACCCACACATCCCGATGGAGCTCCTCGGGTCCCGGAAAGGGGCTCTCGTCGGCGAACCGGACGGCCGCGGCGAGCAGCTCAGCGATCTCCTGCTCCATGACCGTGAAGTCGCGCTCGACGGCCAAGCCCGCCTTGACGATCCGCTCGCGGAGCAGCCGGAGCGGATCGCGCTGGCGCTCCTGCTCGACCTCCTCCCTGGTGCGATAGTGCCCGTGGGCCGGATCGGCCATCGAGTGTCCCAGGAACCGATACGTCAGCGCCTCGACGAACGAGGGGCCGCGCCCGCTCCGTACCTTCTCCACGATGGTGCGCATGAGCGAGCGGACGGCGAGGACGTCCATGCCGTCCACCTGCTCGGCCGCGATACCGTAGGCGTGCGCGGTCTCCGCCAACTGGGTGTACAGGGCGATGCCGCGCTGGATCGGCGTGCCCATCGCGTAGCGGTTGTTCTCGCACACGAAGATGACCGGCAGCGTCCACAACGCGGCCAGGTTGAACGCCTCGTGCGCCTGCCCGGTGGGCACCGCACCCTCCCCGAAAAAACAGAGCACGACTTGGTCCCCACCCCGATACTGGACGGCAAAGGCCAGCCCCGTGGCCAGCGGCAGATGGCCGCCCACGATCGCGTAGCCGCCCATGAACCGCCGCTCCGCGTCCACCAGATGCATGGAGCCGCCCTTGCCTTTGCAGAGACCGGTCGCCTTGCCGAACAGCTCGGCCATGACCCGTTTGGGATCCGAGCCGCGGGCCAGACAGTGGCCGTGTTCGCGGTACGCGCTGATGACGTAGTCGTCCGGGCGGAGCGCCGCGGTCGCCCCGACTGCCACGGCCTCCTGCCCGATATAGAGGTGGAGGAACCCGGCGATCTTCGCCAGCGCATACATCTCTGCCGATTTCTCCTCGAACCGGCGGATGAGGAGCATCTGGCGGTAGAGGGCGAGCAGGTCGTCGCGGTCCATCTGCGCCGCTTCGCTGGGTGCGGGGGAGACGGTCGGCATGGTCAGTGCGGCCGGACTGACGGAGGGAGGTCTCCGGGCTAGACCTGGACCTTGATGTCGGTTCCCTCGATCGTGACGGGGTAGGCTTTCACGCAGGCGGATGGATTGGTGACGCAGGCACCGGTCTTCACGTTGTACCGCCAGCCGTGCCAGGGACAGGTCACCTCCTCGCCCTCCAGCTCCCCCTCGCCCAAGGGCCCTCCGCGGTGCACGCAGGTGTTGTCAATCGCGTAGTAGGTCCCGTCCACGTTAAAGAGGGCGATGGCGTGCCCGTTTACCTCGGCCACGCACCCGGTGCCCGGGGCCACGTCCGCCGTGCCGGCTATCCTGACGAAGTCTGCCATAGGTGCTCCTGCGATCGGCGTGTCGGAGGATGCCGGGCCCCTTCACGAGGACGGCTTG
>CAZTUO010000188.1:0-6447 GCA_964616355.1 uncultured Nitrospira sp. | reverse complement strand
GCGGGACCAAGCGGGTGGAGTCCGCGACGGCCTTGATCTGGAAGCTGCTCCAAGTGGCGGAGGGCCACTTCCGGCGCCTCAATGCCCCGGAGCTGCTACCCCTGGTCTACGCCGGCATCCCGTTTGTCGATGGCATTCAGACACCGGTCACGCCGAAGGAGGCCGCCGCCTGATTCCATTTACACACTTCTTGACAAGACCTCGTGGTCCGTCCGCCTAAGCACAATCAGCGAGCAGTCCTTGCCGAACAGATACTTCCCGTTAGCTAGTCGGACTTCCAGCTCAGAATAGCCGCTGATGGCTTCCAGCTTGTTGTATTGCGCAGTGCGAATGCGATACTCCGCAGGGTGTTCGATTCGAATGCCGAGCACCTGGAACCCAACAAACCCTTCACCTAGCAGAGGTCCATACGGGAACTGGCGGAGAACCTCTTCTGCTGCGGCTTGATCCAGAGCGTGGGTTCCGACCTCGTTTTCAGAAGCAATGCCGAATTTCTGTGACAGCATGTTGCGAAAGGCGCTACGCCATTGCTCATACGATCCCTGCGCCAGAGCAAAGACCGATCTGACGGGGAGATTCATTTCCTGTCCTTGATACATGAGCACTTTCTCGCCGGTGTGGCGGACCAGTGAGCTCCCTAAGTGCTTTTTGGCTTCTTTTTCGTCTGCCTTTGGATCAAGAAACACGAGCGCTGCTGCGTTCATGTTCAACAGGCTCACCGCTATGACCATGGCAAGAAGTGTGGTCTTTATGGGCATTGGTGTTTCCTTCGACTCTTGTCGTATCGGTTAATGATCTCCAGGTCGTTCTGGAACGACTGCAAGAGTTCACTCGGCGACGGAAAGAGATCGTGGACAAAGTGCTTCAGGAATTGCCGGTTGAACGCTATTTCCACATACGGCTCGTATTTATGAATCCCCTCGTCCTCGGCTGTGTGGAGCGCAAACCCGAGGCGGCATTGATCAAGTTGCTGTTGAATGAAACGTCGTGATAGCTCTACGGCGCGATTAATTGATTGGTCTGGCTCCCTCTGTGCATGCCAGTTTGCATTTCGTGGGGCCTGGGAACTTTCCACAAAGTCAAGGACCACGCTGTCAATGGCGGCTTGCGTGCTGGTCACGGGGTCGTGGCCGGTGCTGATCATGGCATAGAATGCCAAGATGAAATGCCAGGGGGGAAGGCGTAAAGTCCGTAAGGATCGACAAACTTCAGCGGATTGTTCTCCGCATAGGCATAAAAGTTCGGAGTCCCGCCAATCAAGCGCAGCGGATCTTCTCTAAGATAGCGTTGAAGCGAGGAGCCATAGTACCGCCTGCGGTAGTAATAGAGTCCTGCTCCATCGTTCTCCCGCCCGGTGTACTGGAACGGATTGCTGCTGGCCCCGCTGACCGTGGTTCGGCCGAAGGGCTCGTAGGCGTACGTCGTCGTCACCGCGCCGGCGTCGTCCGTGAGCGCGAGCGTGCTCCCCAGCGCGTCGGTGTGGTAGAACTCATTTCCTGGGGCAGTCTGCCGCACGAACGGCTCGTCAATGCTGAGGCTCCGAAGATAGCTTGCGCCGATCGCCCCGCCGCCGATCTCCGCCACGAGGTCGTGGCCGTCGTAGAGATAGTCGGTCGTGATCCCGTTGATGGTCTTGCTCACGCGGCGGCCCAGGGCGTCATAGACGAAGCTCGCGGTAAGGCCAGGGCCGCGGATCGCCATCAGCCGATTGCGGGCGTCCCAGGTGTAGGTGGTCGTCCCGGTGGGCTCGGTGTGGCTGGTCAGGTTGCCGTTGGCGTCATAGGTCAGGTTCGGCGTGAGACTGTTGAACTGGATCTGTTCGTTCGCGGCATCATAGGCGGCCTGGACGGCGGCGGGCAGGAGCGTGGCGACTTGCCCGGCGCGCATGAGGCTGATGCGATTGCCCGCGGCGTCGTAGGTGTAGGTCACGGATTCGATCAGGCCGGCCGGGCCCTGGTGCAAGATATTGGTCAGCCGAGAAGCGGCGTCGTAACTATAGAAGGTGCGCGCGCCGCTGGGATAGGTGAGCGCTGTACGGCGGCCCGCGGCGTCATAGCCCAGCCCCACGGCCAGGGAGCCCTGCGCGACCTGGGTCAGCCGCGAGGCGGCATCGTACCGGTAGGCCACCGGCGGCAAGCCGTTGGCGGTGAGGCTCGTGCGGCGGCCGAGGGCGTCGTACTGGTACTGGACGGCCCCCTGCGGGGTGACCTCCTGGCTCAGCCGGTCGAGCAGGTCGTAGGTGAACTCGATGCGCCCGGCCCCGGCCTCCTCGGCTGCCGCCAGCCGGCCCGCGGCGTCATAGGTGAACGTCGTGGTGCTCCCATCGGCGTACTCCGCCCGGATGCGGCGGTTCAGGGCGTCGTACGTGAAGGTAGCCACTTGGCCTTGGCGGTCGGTGAACTGGGTCAGATTGCCGGCCGGGTCGTAGTGATACGCCTCCTGGCGCCCCAGCGCATCCGTGCGCGTGGCGAGCCGGTCCATCGGATCGTAGGTGTAGGTCGTCGGCTGCCCCTTGGCGTCCCGGACCTCCCGGAGGTTCCCGTTCTCGTCATAGGCGAAGCGGGTGAGCCCGTGGCTGGCGTCGGCGATCGTGCTCACGCGGTTCAGCCCATCGTAGCGGAACTGGGTCTGGCGCCCCAGCGGATCGGTCAGGCTGATCAAGCGGCTCCCCGCGTCATAGGCCCGCAGGGTCTGGTGCCCCAGCGGGTCCGTGGTCGTGACGAGGTTCCCGTCCCCATCATAGGCGAACGTGGTCTGGTGCCCCAGCGGATCGGTGACGGCCGTGGGCTGGCCGAACTCATTGTAGCCGATGGCCGTCGTCTGCCCGAGCGGATCGGTCGTGCTGAGCAGGTTGCCTCTGGTGTCATAGGTGAAGGTGGTGACCTGGCCCAGGGCGTCCGTGAGCTTGGTGATCCGGTTGAAGGTCGGCTCGTACTCGAAGCGCGTGACGTTCCCCTGTGGGTCGGTGATCGCGGCGACGTTGCCGGCCGCGTCATAGGCGAACTGGGTGGTGCAGCCCAGGGCGTCGGTGCTGGCCGTGATCAGGTTCCCGGCGCCCCGGGTCACGATCGTCTTCTGGCCCAGGCCGTCCTGCCGCTCGGTGGTGAAGCCGAGGTTGTTGAAGCGGTACGTCCGCGTGGTGCCCCTCGGGTCGGTGACGGTCGTGGCGAGCACGGTGCCGCCGCTGAAGCTGTAGCCGGCTTTGACGGTCTCCCAGGACTCTTCGGTCGGGCAGCCTGGCCCCGGGCAGCCGGGGCCGGTCACCGTGGCCCCCTGGAGGAGATAGCGGTTGCGCCACTCGCCGCCGTCGGCCTGGACCTGGCGCACAAGCCGGCCGCTCGCGCCATAGAAGTTCTGCAGGAACAGGATGTTCCGGGCATCGGTGATGGTCGTGATCCGGCCGCCCGCGTCATAGGTGTAGGTGGTCGTCCCCTGCTCGGGGTCGGTGACGGTGGCGAGCCGGCCGTTGCTCCCGTAGGTGTACTGGAGCGTCCGCCCCAGCGGATCCTGGACCTGCGTGATCCGGCCGGCGACGGTCGTGACGGTCAGCGCGCGGCCTGCCGCGTCCACGATCCGTGAGATCGTCCCGCCGGCGCTCCGCTCGATCGTGAGCTGGTTGCCGTTCCGGTCCGTCTGGGCGATCAAGAACTCCACGCTCCCGCCAGCCGGGAAGGTGAAGAGCGGCCGAAAGCGCCAGGTCGTCCCGTCCTTGAACCGGAGCTGGTGGTTGCCGCCCGGCAGCGCGCTGAGCACCGCGCCGCGAAGGAACGGATGCGTATGGTTGATGTAGGTCCCGTCCGGCTGCTTGGCAACGTCCACGCGGCTGTTCGCGGGCAGCACGAGCCGGTAAGCCGTCTGCGCGGGGTTGAGCGCGACCAGGGTCACATCCACAGAGAGCACCCACCCGAGGCCCAGCGACAGGGTCAAGCCGCCGACCCCGCCGTACGCGTCGAGCGGGTTAAAGGTCCGGGCCAGCACGAGCGGGAACCGGCCGGGGAGCACGAGGTCGGTCTTCTCCGCGGTGAACAGCCCGGTCCCCAGGTCCACGGGGTCGTTGTCCTTGTCCCCCTCGCGGTTGGGGTTGGGCTGGTTGCATGCGGGATTGCCGACGCAGGTGCAGGTGAAGAGCCCGCATTTAAAGCAGAAGCGCTGAATCCCGACGCCGGGATTGCTGACGATCCTCGTCCCGTCCTCGCTCACCGTTGCCAGCCCCGCCTTCTTCCAGCCGGAGGGCTCGGCGAGGTTTAGCGGCGTCGCGTCGTAGACCCACAACTCCGCCGTCTCGCCGGGGGCCAGGCCCAGGTCGTTGGGGACCGAGACCGGAATGACCGCGCCCGCGGGGCTGAGGTATCCGCCCATCGGGGTGCCGAAGAAGGGTTGATAGACCGCCTTGACCGGGACGGGCGGCGGCGGGACGCCCAAGCGGTCCAGGTCCAGCCGCTCGAGCGCGAGCTTGGTCTTCGCCACGTTGTCCCAGCCGATAATCGTCACGCCGGCCGGCAGCGTGAGGGAGAGGCCGGGATAGCGCGGGTCAGTGACCACCTGGTCGCTCGTGCCGTTGGCGATCGGCGTGAAGCGCTCGGGCGGCGGCTGAGGCAGGATCCAGAACGGCGGGAGCACGTTGGGCTGGCCGGCGGCGAGCACGACGTCCGTGCTGTACAGGAACCCGCCGGTCGGGAGCGTCCCGCTGATGAGCAGCTTCTGCGTGCCCGCCGGGACGTTCTGGAGCAGGAAGGTGCCGGCGGCGTCCATCTGGGTCTGCAGCGTGCCCAGGGTCACCTGGACGTTGGGGATCGGCGCGCCCGTGTCCGTGGCCAGGAACCGGCCGCTGACGTGGGTTGGGCCGCCGCCGGCGATCACCTGCAGCAGGAGCGGGAGCGTCTGCGCGGTCTGGCCGGTCTCGAGCAGGGTCGTGCCGACGACGGTGAAGGCGATCGGGCCAGCCGGGACCGCTCCGCCTACGGTCAGGGTCAGGAGCGCGGCCTGACCGGCGGTGACGGTGGCGGAGGAGAACTGGGCGGTCACGCCGGCCGGGAGCCCCATGGCCGCCAGCGTGACCAAGCGCGTGAAGCTCCCGACAGGCGAGAGCGTGACGGCGTAGGCCGCCTGGCCGCCCGGGACCACGGCTGCCTGGGCGGGCGCGGCGCTGAGCGCGAAGTTCTGGCTGAGCGTCACGGTGAACGGACTGGGGCTGGTGCCCGTGCCGAGCGGGGTGGCGACCGTGACGAAGCCGGTCGTCGCCCCCTGCGGCACGGTGGTGGCGAGGGTCGTGGCGCTGGTGACGCTCACGATCGCCGGGACGCCGTTGAACCGGACCTGATTGCGGGCCGGTGCCGGATCGAAGTTCTGTCCGCTGAGGGTGACCGGCGTGCCCGCCGGGCCGCTGATGGGGGTGAACCCGGTGATGCTCGGGACGCCCGGGGTGATCGTGAGCGTGCTGCTGGCCGGTTGGCGCAGCGGGGCTGTGGCGGTGAGGGTGACGGTGCCCGCCCCAGTCGCCGTCACGGTGAACGGGGCGCTGAAGGCGTCCTCGGGAAGGAGGACGGTGGCGGGCGCGCTGACGCGCCCGCTGCCGGTCGCAGCGAGGCTGACGAGCAGGCCGCCGGGCGGTGCCGCCTCGGTGGAAGTGACGGTGAACGGCAGCGTGTCGCCGACTCGCAGGCTGGCGGTCGCCGGGCTCAGGCTCAGGGGCGGCGGGACGCGGACGGTGAGCGTGGTGCTGGCCGTGACGGGCTGGCCGGCTGGCGCGGTGCTCGCGGCAGTGATCGTGGTGGTGCCCGCCGCCAGGGTGGTGGCGGTCCCGCCGGCGGTGATCGTGGCGATCGTCTGGTCCGAGGAGGTCCAGGTGACGCGGGTCGTGACGTCCTGGATGCTGCTGTCGGTGAAGGTGCCGAGCGCGGTGAAGGGGACCGTCTCGCCGAGGATCGCGGTCGGGGTCTGCGGGGAGAGGGTCAGGGTGACCAGTTCCGCCGGGGTGACCGTCACGGTGGCGCTCGCGCGGGTCCCGTTGAGCGTGGCGGTGACCGTCGCGGACCCAGGGGTCAGGCCGGTGACGGGGACGGGCGCGCTGAGCTGGCCCGCCGGGACGGTGACGTGGTCGGGAATCAGCGCGACCGCGGGGGCGTCCGTGCTCAGCGCGACGACGGTGTCGCTGAATTGGGCGGCGTTCAGCGTCAGCGTGAGGCTGCTGGTGGCGCCTTGCTGCACCATGAGCGGCGAGGGGCCCAGCGCGACGACGACGGGCGGCGGCGGGACCACGTGGACGAGCGCCGCCTGACTGCTGTCCGGGAGCGAGGCGGTCACCAGGGCGTCCCCGACCGCCAGGCCGGTGACGGCGAAGGCGGCCTGCGTCGCTCCGGCCGGGACGGTGACCGTCGGCGGGACGAGGAGCAGGTCCGGGCGATCGGCCAGGAGCGTCACCTCCGTGGGCGTCCGTTGCGCCACGTT
>CAZTUO010000187.1:2579-6484 GCA_964616355.1 uncultured Nitrospira sp. | reverse complement strand
GCCGCGACGCGAGTGGAGCTGAAGCGGCTCCACCGCCGGCTGGGCGTGACCATCCTGTACGTCACGCACGACCAGACGGAGGCCATGACCCTCGGCGACCGCATCATCGTGATGGAGCGCGGGCGGATCCGGCAGGCCGACACCCCCCAGCGCATCTACGACGAGCCAGCCGATCCCTTCGTGGCCGCGTTCATCGGCAATCCGGGCATGAACCTCCTGGACGGAGTCCTCGAACGGCAGGGCGACACCTGGCTGTTTCGCGCGGGCGCGCTGACGCTCGATCTGCCAGGCCCGCGTGAGCTGCCGGCGCAGCCGACCTGCCCCGCCACGCTCGGGATCAGGCCGGAGGACATCCGGCTCGAGCCCGCAGACCGCCCGGCGCTGGGCGTGAAGGCGGATCCGGACGTCGTGGAGGACCTGGGCGCGGACCGGCTGCTCCACGTCGTCGTCGGCGACCGCTGGCTGGCCGTGCGGCTCGCGCGCGGCGCGTCCGTGACTCCAGGCACCCCGCGGACGTTGTATCTCCCGCTCGACCGGCTGCACCTGTTCCTTGCGGACCGCCGCGCGCGCCTGGCCTGAGGCGTTCTTCAGCTTGCAAAGCCGCTGCGGAGCCCGTAAGCTGAGCCTGTGCCGGAGCTTGTCGAAGCATGGCCACGACCCAGCGGGACTACTACGAGATCCTCGGCGTCCCCCGGACGGCGAGCCAGGACGAGCTGAAGAAGGCCTTTCGCCGCCTGGCCCGGCAGTTCCATCCGGACCTGCACACGGGCGCCCGCAAGCTCCAGATGGAGCAGAAGTTCAAGGAGCTGAACGAAGCCTACGAAGTCCTCAGCACCCCCGAGAAGCGCAAGAAGTACGACCGGTGGGGGCACCGTTGGCAGGAAGCCGAGGCCTACGAGCGGGCGAGACAGGAGGCTCGCCAGGCGGGCGCGACCGGTCCCGGAGGCGGGAGCTGGTCCTCGCCCTTCGGCTGGGAGGCGGGCCCCGGCTCGACCAGCGGGGAGGGCTTCGATTTCGCCGACCTCTTCGAACGGTTCTTCTCCGGCCGGACGCGCGCCAGGTCGTCTCCGGAGTTCTCGGAGTCCGCTGAGCCGGGCCAGGACCTGGAAACCTCGGTGCGCGTGACGCTCCGCGAGGTGGCCACCGGGACCACCCGCCGCCTGCAGCTTTCCGAGCCGGTCCCTTGTGCCGCCTGCGCGGGCACCGGGGGCCAGCGCGGCCGTGTCTGCCCGGTCTGCGCCGGCGCTGGTCATCGGACCGAGACGCGCACGCTCGACGTGCGCATCCCGCGCGGCGTCGAGGACGGGACGCGGCTTCGGGTTCCCGGCAAAGGCGGGCCGGGCGCGAACGGCGGGAGACGGGGCGATCTCTATCTCCAGATCCAGGTCGAGCCCGACCCGGTCTTTCAGCGGCAGGGCCACGATCTGCACGTGACCCTGCCGGTGTGGCCCTGGGAGGCCGCGCTCGGCGCTGAGGTCGTCGCCCCCTCCCTCACCGATACGGTGCGCGTGAAAATCCCGCCGGGCAGCTCCTCCGGCAGCAAGCTCCGGCTCAAGGGCAAGGGACTGCCGACCCGGTCGGGCGACTCCGGGGACTTGTTCTTCATCCTCCAGATTGTCCTTCCCGCCGCCGGCACGGAGGAGGAGCGGCGGCTCTACGAGCAACTGGCGCGGATCCCGCGTCCGGACCCGCGCGCCGACCTGCTGCGCAAAGCCCGGTAGCCGGACGGACGCGGATGCTCCGGGCGGCAGCGCCGCGTGCGTGAAGGAACCATGCAGCTAGCCGAATATGCGCTCTTCGCCTTCGGATCCCTGTTTGCGATCGTGGATCCCATCGCGGCCGTCCCGGCCTTCCTGGCCATGACCGCCCAAGATTCGGTGGCGGAGCGGCTGCGGATGGCACGCGTGGCCTGCCTCGTCGCGATGGGTCTGCTGGCGGGATTTGCGCTGACGGGCCAGGTGTTGTTTCGCATCCTCGGGGTCACGCTCCCCGCCTTTCAGGTCGCAGGCGCACTGGTGCTCCTCTTGGTGGCGCTCGACATGCTGCGCGCGCAACGGTCGCCCGTGCAGGAAACGGCCGAAGAGACAGCAGCCGGCACCGACAAGCATGACATCGCAATCACGCCATTGGCCATGCCGATGCTCGCGGGGCCCGGCGCCATCTCGACTGTCATCCTGCTTGACGCCCAGGCCCAGACCTGGGTCCAGCGCGTGATCCTGCTCGCTTGCCTTTCGGCGGTCGGTCTGGCAAGCTACGTGACGTTGGCCCTGGCGAGCCGCGGCGCGCGCTGGCTGGGCCCGATCGCGCTGGGCATCATCACGCGCCTCATGGGGCTGCTGCTCGCGGCTGTGGCGATTCAGTTCATCTTTAACGCCTTGCCGAGCTTGGGTGGCCCGGTGGGCCGCTGACGAGCGGCCCACCGGGCTGCTCGCTAGGCCTGACCAGGAGGTGCGGCGATGGCCTGCAACGTCGGCGGAGTCGAGCGAGCCATCAGGATAGCGTTGGGCGTGGGGTTGATCGCGCTGGGCTACGCAGCGGGGCTACCCGGCTGGGCCGCCGGCGTCGCCTACGTCGTCGGCGCCGTCGCGCTGGTCACGGGGGCCGTCGGCTTCTGTCCGGCGTGGAAGCTGTTCGGGATCAACACCTGCCCGGCGAAGGCGGAGCCGCGCGGCCACAAAGCGGCCTAGCGCTGACCCATCCACGAGGCGGGCGCTCGCGCCCTGACTGCGGCGGTCGCAGAACCGACCGAGGGGAGCGACCGTCGCCA
This sequence comes from uncultured Nitrospira sp., assembly GCA_964616355.1. Lineage (GTDB taxonomy): Bacteria > Nitrospirota > Nitrospiria > Nitrospirales > Nitrospiraceae > CAZTUO01. The sequence continues at coordinate 3,717 of CAZTUO010000187.1, read as the reverse complement.
GCAAGCGAGGAAGGGAGGAAAGAGATGAAATCACAGGTCTTCATGCGAGCATTAGCGCTGGTGGCGGTGCTCGGGCTGAGCCTGCAACCGGCGTTAGCGGACCCGGATGTTGGCCACGGGAAGATGGAGGGCTACTCGAAGGAGTCCGGCCACGCGAAGGGTTACGGGCACGAGCAGGGCTACGGCAAGGGCCACGGCGACGGTTACGGCAGCCACGGCGGGCACGGAAGCATGGCCCATGGCAGCACCGGGCATTTTATCCGTAGTCTCCTCACATATGCCAAGGGATTTGGCCTCACGGACGAGCAGGTCGCCAAGCTCAAGGCCATCCAGCTCGACCTCGACAAGACCCGGATCAAGACCGAGGCCGACATCATGATCGCCGAGCGCGAGTTGCGAGCCCTGCTCGACGACGAGCAATCCGACCTCTCCGCGATCGAAGCGAAGGTGAAGCAGAGCGAGGAGCTGGAAGTCGGGCTCCGCATGGCGGCGATCAAGGCCAAGCGCGCCGCGAAGGCGGTGCTCACGCCGGAGCAGCGCGACAAGCTCAAGGCCGTCCATGAGCGGATGAAACTGTACGGCAAGCGGGGCGGCAGGAAAGGCGAAGCGGAGCGGGAGAGCGAGGACAAGGAGAAGGTCCGCTTCGCTGGCAAGGCCAAGGTGAGCCTCGAGGAGGCGGTCAAGACTGCCGGCCAGAAGGTGGCCGGCAAAGTCGTCGAGGCCGAGCTGGAGGAGGAGGACGGCAAGCTGCTCTGGGAAATCGAGATTGTCACCGGCGACGGGAACCTGCAGAAGCTCCACGTGGACGCCCACGACGGCAAGCTCGTCGAGGTCAAGGACTGAGGGAGCGCCGCGGCGGCGGGGACACCCCGCCGCCCACCAGGCCCGCCCGAGTTGGTCCGCCCGATCCTTCCCAAGGTCTTGACTTCCCGCCGCGCTGCATTATTCCTTGATGCCGTGATCAGCAAAGGAAGGAGGGGTGTGCATGAACAACCGCGGAGGCAAGCTGCTTCAACTCGAGACGTGGGGAGTTGCCGCACTCCTGGCTGTTCTGCTGGCCCTACCGGCCTCTGCCAGCGCAGGAGCGGTAACGTCTGCAGGCCTGGAGCCTGGCAAGCCCGGTGAGACCGGGCAGACG
>CAZTUO010000187.1:0-2565 GCA_964616355.1 uncultured Nitrospira sp. | reverse complement strand
CCCCAGACCGTCCTTCTCCCTGGACACCGGCTTCTTTCCGCGACCGTGGAGCGTGTGGTCGGCGACATGGTCCGGATAAACACAGGCGAAGTCGAGCCGCGTTTCATCCCGGTCAAGGAGGCCCTGGAGAAGGGACTGCCCCCGTTGAAGCGTGGAGATCGGCTCACGCTCGCCGTGAACGACCAGAACCTCGTCATTGATTACCGTCTTGCCGACCAGGACTCATGGTACCGGATCGTCCGGGGCCAACTGGCTCAGCCGCTGCCCGTCGGCCACGAATGGGCCGTGATCCGCGCGGAGGACGGCAAGGAGGAGGCGGTCGCGGTGCGGCCGCTCGCGCGAAGCAAGGTTGCCGCGATTCCGACCAATGTGCCGGCCCTCTTCCTGCTCGACCAGGCCAACAAGGTCGTGGATGCGACCTTCGGGAGCGAACATGTCCTGTATCGCGCCGCAATGACCTGGAAGAAGTCCCCGCCCAAAGCGCCCTATGAAGGCGTCAAAGGCACGATTGTAAAGCCGGTGAACTGGATCACGATCAAGACCGAGCGGGGCGAGGAGAAGCTGTACGAGCTTCGGCCGTTTGTCCTGGAGAAGCTCGCGAAGGTTCCGCCCGGCGAACAGATCCTTCTGCTCGTTGACGAGGAGGGCAAGGTCGCGGGCATCGCCCTGCCCCGCACGATTCCCGCCCGGAGCTGACCGCGCATGGCCTTTGCCGGGGCATCTGCGCCCCGGCGGGCGGGCCCGTAGGACCGATCCGCCCGCCCCACCCATCCGATTGACCGTCTCTCCCCTTCTGTGAGATAGTGCCAACTCACCGTCACCCTCGCAGAGGAGCCCCATGTCGAGCGAGCTCAAACACAAGAGCCGTGACCTGACCGAAGGTCCGGGCCGGGCGCCGGCCCGGGCCATGCTCAAAGCGGTCGGTTTCACCGACGAGGACTTGGCCCGTCCCCTGGTGGGCGTCGCGAACACCTGGATCGAGGTCATGCCTTGCAACGTTCACCTCCGCCGGGTCGCCGAGCTCGTGAAGGCGGGCATCCGCGCGGCCGGCGGGACGCCGATCGAGTACAACACGATCGCCGTGTCCGACGGCATCGCGATGGGGACCGAGGGCATGAAGGCCTCGCTCATCAGCCGGGAGGTCATCGCCGACTCGATCGAGCTGGTCGCGCGCGGCCACCTCTTCGACGCCATCGTCGCGCTCTCCGGCTGCGACAAGACGATCCCCGGAACCGTCATGGCGCTGGCGCGGCTGAACGTCCCCTCGCTCATGCTCTACGGCGGCTCCATCCTGCCCGGCCAGTTCCAGGGCCGGTCCGTCACGATCCAGGACGTCTTCGAAGCGGTCGGCGCCCACGCGGCCGGCACGATGACCGACGCGGAGCTGAAGGAGCTGGAGGACCACGCCTGTCCCGGCCCGGGCGCCTGCGGCGGCCAGTTCACCGCCAACACGATGGCGATCGCTTTTGAGTTCCTGGGCATCTCCCCGATGGGCTGGAACGGGGTCCCCGCCATGGACCCGCGCAAGGACGACGTGGCCTTCGAGGCCGGCCGGCTCGTGATGGCGCTGCTCGAGCGCGACCTCCGCCCCAAGCAGATCATCACGCGCAAGTCGCTGGAGAACGCGATCGCAGCCGTGGCGACGACCGGCGGCTCGACCAACGCGGTCCTGCACCTCCTGGCGGTCGCCCGCGACTCGGGTGTCAAGCTGACGCTGGAGGACTTCGACCGAATCAACCGGAGGGTCCCGCTGCTCGCCGACCTCAAGCCTGGCGGCCGGTTCGTGGCCGCCGACCTCTATGCGGCGGGCGGGACCCCGCTCGTCGCCAAGCGGCTCCTGGACGCAGGCCTCCTCCACGCCAACCAGCCGACCGTGACCGGCCGGACCATCGGCGAGGAGGCGGCCCAAGCCGTCGAGACGCCCGGCCAGGAGGTCGTCCGTCCGCTGGCTAACCCGATCAAGCCCACGGGCGGGCTCGTGATCCTCAAGGGCAACCTCGCACCGGAAGGCTGCGTGGTCAAGGTGGCGGGCCATTCGATGACAAGGTTCCGCGGGCCGGCGAAGGTCTTCGACCGGGAGGAGGACGCCTTCGCAGCGGTGAAGGCCCGGCAGATCCGGCCCGGCGACGTGGTCGTGATCCGGTACGAGGGGCCGGCGGGCGGGCCCGGCATGCGCGAGATGCTGGCCGTGACCGCGGCGCTCGTGGGCGAGGGGCTCGGCGACGCGGTCGCGCTCCTGACCGACGGCCGCTTCTCGGGCGCGACGCACGGCCTGATGGCTGGCCACGTGGCTCCGGAGGCGATCAAGGGCGGCCCGATCGCGGCGGTGAAGAACGGCGACATGATCGTCTTTGACGTACCGAAGCGGCGGCTGGACGTGGAGCTGACACGGAAGGAGATTCAGGCGCGGCTCAAGAAGGTCAAGCCCCCCGCCCCGCGCTACACGAGTGGCGTCATGGCCAAGTACGCCCGGCACGTGTCGTCGGCGTCAGAGGGGGCAGTGACGAGCTAGCTCTGCTATGGGAAGCGGACGAGCACGCGGTCCGGCTGGATTCCGAACAGGAC
>CAZTUO010000186.1:4634-6568 GCA_964616355.1 uncultured Nitrospira sp. | reverse complement strand
CGGCGCTCCGGGGTGGGCTCCAGCAGGAGGCGGCGCAGCAGGCGCGCCGTCAGGTCGCCCCGGCTCAGCACCGCCTCGCCCCCCAGCTCGCGGTGGAGCGTTTCGAACTGAATCGCCACGTCCCCCGAGAGCGTGACGGAATACCGAATCACCCGCTGGTGCTGCTCGGCCTGCAGCTCGTCCGCTAAGTCGCTGCTCAGCTCGGCCATCTTTCTCATCAGCTCTTCCTCCTTTCTCGTTGGAGAGGCGGCCGGGTGGCGCCCCGCACGGCCCCGGCGGGCACATGGCCCGTGATCGCCCGGAACGGCACCCACGCCCAGCACCATTCGCAGCAGGGCCCCCGATAGGCCACCAGGTAGTTCCCGTTGTCCCGCAGCAGGATCCGGCTCATCGGCTGCTCCTTGGCGTCGCGCGGGGACCACCACCAGACCCAGTCCCCTGGGGCCATCTGCTCTGGGGTCGGCCGGTACCCCGCCGCCGCCAGGGCGTCGTGGACCTGCCACACCGCCAAGATCTCCGTTAGCTTGTCCATTCTCGCCTCCCCCCTCCTGTTCCGTCGTCGCCTGCTCCGGGTATTCCAAATTCCCCCGGTTTTTACGAAGAATACGAAGAAAACGAAGAAATTCAGAACCCAGTGTCTTTCCGATTGATTTTGGCCCGAATTTCCTCCAACCCGTTACGAAGAAATTGGTTCGCCCCCCTCTCGCTCGCCAATTTCTTCGTATTTCGTCTGAATTTCTTCGTTGTGCGTGTGTCCGCCTAACTCACTGATATCGTTATGTATTTCGCCGTCTGGGGGAATTTCTTCGTTTTCTTCGTATTCTTCGTATAATGTGATTCTTTCCGGCCGGCGGCCGGACCCCCCGGTGCCCGCGCGTTCGCGGGTGATGGCGCGGGTCCGTTGGAGGAGCTCGAGGGCGCGGGCGATCTCCGCCTGGCGCACGTTGTGGCCGAGCGCGTTGTTCAGCTGCCATCGGGTGAGGCTGCCCCCCGCCGCCCGCAGCTGGGCGATGATCGCATCGGCCGTCGGGTCCCCCGTGGCCGCCCCAAACAAGATCCGGATCGAGGCCGCGCCGCCGCCAGCCCGCGGGCGCGGAGGCGACACGCCAGCCAGTCGATCCAGCACCCGGTCTACCATACACGCCTCATCTCTACAGGCGTGTATTATATATACACGTGTATGATCTTGTCAACCGGGTCTTTGGCTGTGCTATAGTGTGCCGCGATGCCGTCTTCAGTCCCGCATGGAGCCCTCTACCTGGAGCTCTACAACGCCAAAACGAATGACGACCTCTATCGGCTCATGTACGCCCACGCGGGGGCGGCGGAGCGGGCGGCCACGATCCTCCGGAAGGCGTTTCCGGCCTGGATGGATGCGGCCGACCAGCACTGGCGCCGCTACAAGCAGTTCGTCGAACGCTGGGTGCGCGACACGCTCACCGAGGCAGACTGGCAGCACCTTTGGCACTGGGTGGGGCGGGATGCCGATACGCTCTTCCGGCGGCTCGCCCCCCCGCCAGATACGCCGCGGTGGAGCCTCGCGGGCTGGCTGGTGACGGCCATGAAAACCCACCCGCATGAGCCGTTCTCCGAGGCCTACCGACAGATCGCCGAACGCATCCTGCACGAGCGACTCGGCCACGCGCTGCGCCCTCGGTTCTGCACGGCCTGCGGCCGCCTCTTTGAGACCGACCGGCTCACGCAACACTATTGCAGTGCGCCCTGCCGGTACCGGATCCACCAACGGGAACTGCGTGCGAGACGAAAACGCGCACGAGAGGCCGAGGCAGCGCCAGGCGGCGCGACCGCACCAGAGCCCACGCCAAGGCATCAGGGGATCCCCGACGACTCCGTCAGGCTTCAAGGGAAGACGTGATGGCAGGCCAGCGGACCCGCACACGCATGCCCACACCCGCCGCCCGCGCCCGGCCCTG
>CAZTUO010000186.1:2969-4583 GCA_964616355.1 uncultured Nitrospira sp. | reverse complement strand
TCTGAGATCAGCGCAGGAGCGCGGGCCGGACTTCCTCCGCCTGGCCAACGCGCCGGCCGCCCTGTCTCCGAAGGGAAGCGACGTGAGTCGGATGCGCAGTCGGGACCGCCTTGTGCTCGCCTCATTCGTGGGCTGAGCCCTGGCCTCCGTCGTCGACCGGGTCGTCACCCGGCTCCTGCGCTTCCTCCCGTTCGGCCGCCTCCTCCTGGGCCGGGCGCGGTTGCAGGGAGGTTGCAGATTCGGTCTCAGTCGCACCGCGACATGCATATCCAGTGCCAGGTAAATTCTCTGTGTTTTCAATACTTTCTCGCAGATCCGTGTCCGGTTTGAGCGGCTTCGAACCCGCAGGTCGCCCGTTCGAGTCGGGCCGGGCGCACCAGCCGCTGCTCGCCCATGCGCACCGGGATCGCCCAGCTTCCCTTGCACGACGGTAAGGCGCCACGCTGGCTCTTCGCCCTGATGGTCCGGCTCGCGCGGGAGGTGCTCGGGCACCTCGTCGCCGCCGATGGGCCCGAGGCGGTCCTGCGGCGGCTGTCCGATCCCTTCTGGTTCCAGGCCTTCGGTTGCCTGCTCGGGTTCGACTGGCATTCCAGCGGCCTGACGACCACGGTCTGTGGGGCGGTCAAGGAGGCGGTCCGCGGCGAGGCGCGCAATTTCGGCCTAGTCGTCGCTGGCGGTAAGGGGCATGCCGCGCGCCAGACGCCCCAGGAGATCACTGCAGCCTGCGAGACGCTGGGGCAGGACCCAACAGGGCTCGTGGCGACGAGCCGGCTGGTCGCCAAGGTGGACAATGGGGCGGTGCAGGACGGCTACCAGCTCTATCACCACGTCTTCATCTTCACGACGGCGGGACGCTGGAGCGTGATCCAGCAGGGCATGTCGGACGCTACCCGGATGGCGCGGCGGTACCACTGGCTGGGCGAGCGGATCGAAAGCCCGGTGGTGGAGCCGCACGCGGCGGTCTGTTGCGACGCGACTGGGCCGGCGCTCAACCTCGTGGCGGCCGAGAGCCAGCCGGCGCAAGCGGCGATCGTCGAGCTGGCGACGGACCCGAACCGGGAGGTGCTCCGGGTGCTCGACCGCCTGCCGACCCTGACGTTGCCGTCGCGCCACGCAATCGCCGCCGAGGACCTGAATTCGCACTATGTCCGGAAGGTTCTGCTTGCGACCTACGAGGCCGCGCCCACAGATTTCCAGGCGCTGCTCGGGGTCCCCGGCGTGGGGTCCAAGACACTCCGGGCCCTGGCGCTCGCGGCGGAGCTGATCTACGGCACGCCGACCAGCACGCGCGATCCGGCGCGCTTTGCCTTCGCCCACGGCGGCAAGGACCGCGTCCCCTACCCAGTGGACCGGGCCACCTATGAGCAGACGATCGAAGTCCTCCGTCAGGCCCTCGACCGCTCGCGCGTGGATCGGAGCGAGAAGCTCCGAGCCCTGCAACGTCTCGCCACATTCGCTGGCGCGGCCCGCCCGCCGGCTTGACGCCGCGCCGGGAGGTTCGTGTGTCGGCCTTCCCTTGACAGCCTCAGACGGCTGCCCCGCCTGGCGCACCCAATGCTTCCGGGTCCTTGCCGAAGCGGCATGAACGGGTTGCGACCGGTGAGCGGCGCGCGG
>CAZTUO010000186.1:1190-2942 GCA_964616355.1 uncultured Nitrospira sp. | reverse complement strand
CCGCGTCCGTCTGGTTGGACGTTACTGCCTGACGACGAAGTGGGCCCGGCGGTTCTCCTGCCAGCAGAGCGTGCTGTGCTCCTGGCAGAAAGGCCGCTCCTTGCCGTAGCTTGTGATCTGGATCCGCGACGCCTCGAGCCCGAGCTCGGCCAGGTAGTGCTGCACAGTCTGTGCCCGTCGCTCTCCGAGGACCAGGTTGTAGTCCGCGGTGCCCCGTTCGTCGCAATGGCCCTCGATCAGGAGCTTCCAGTTGGCCGTGCGCCTGAGTGCCTGCGCATCGCGTTCCAGCGCAGCTTTCGCGTCTTCGCGAAGGGCGAACGCATCGAAGTCGAAGAAGGCGTCGGACAGAGTGAGCGTCGGAGGCTGGGGGGCTGGAGCGGGTGGAGCCTCCGGCTCTGGCGCTCTGGCCTCCTGCGGGGGAGCCGCCGGTTCTGGCGTTGGCGGTGCGGCGGGCTCCGGGATGGGCTCGGGCTGGACACGCTCCTCGACCGGCGGTGCTGCGTCTGGAATCCTTGCCGCTTTGATGGGCACCGGTGGCTCCTCCTTTAAAGCGACCGGCGGGGCCTCGGCTTCTCGAACCGGCGGGGCCGGAGGCGGTACCTCCGCGACTGGCAGCCCAGGAAGGAAGGCTTGGTCCTCAATAGAACTGGTGAGTTGGCGACCGGCGCAACCGGCCGCGAGCATGAGGAGGCTGCTGGCGAACAGCACGGACTTGAGTCGCGCGATGGACAGTGCCATGTCGGTGGTTCCTCCCTGGTAAAGTGACCGCCAAGCTGGTGGGCCCCTGTCGGAAGGACAGGGCCGGTCTCCAGGAGACCAGCTTACGGTTCAACCAACAAGCAAGTGCTATGCCTAGAGACAACAACTTAGAATTACCATGTTAAGTTCGCGCAATGCAAGGTTCACTGATTGCTGGAAGCGCCATGGGAATCCGGCTGCTATGCAAGTTGGACACACCCTGTGACGGGGTGAGGCCAAAAAGTCGCACTCTGGCTATCGCGAGACTTGTCCCGATCGGTGAGACCGAATGGTCTGCGTCCCGGCCCCGTCCGCGGGCGCAAACGTCGTTGACAGACGAACCCTGACCATGTAAGGTTAGCCGCCCATGTGACATCAAGTTGTCCGTAGCCACGCTTGGTCATGAGATCGCTCAGCAAGCTTTCCATCGGGCTGTTGTTCTGTGTGCTCGTGAGCGGGTGCGGCTATGGGTTCATTCTGGCCGTTGAAGATGGGGATACCGCCGCCGTCCGGGCCAAGTTGGATGCGGGGGCGGACGTCAACGCGGAGCTTCCGATCCTCGGCACGCGGCCGCTCATGGCTGCGGCCGCGCGCGGGCAACTCGAGATCGTCCGTTTTCTGCTGGACCGTGGCGCGGATGTCAACGTGTCCGATCTGACGGGGTGGACGCCCTTGCACGCCGCGGCGTACTCTGGTGATCCCGAGATTATTCGGTTGCTGCTGGATTGGGGTGCGGTCCCTACGGAAGAAACCTGGTATCTGCCGAGCCCCTTGACCGTCGCGGAGCAGCTCGAGCGAACCCATGCGGTGGAACTGCTGAGGGCCGTCCAGGCCCGCCCCAGCGGCGATTCCATCACCGCGCGCCGGTCGAGCGAGCCCGCGAATGAGGCTCCGGGCCGCCAGCCTGGCGCCTCCCCCAACTGAGCCGCCGTCGCACTCTCTGTCGGTGCAGGCCCGTCCTTTCAGGAACCGCCTCTATCCCTGCCCCTGATCCAAACCGCCCGCCCCTCCTGT
>CAZTUO010000186.1:0-1176 GCA_964616355.1 uncultured Nitrospira sp. | reverse complement strand
AGGTCCGCGTCCTGTCAAGGTTCCCTCGGCCAGGTTCGTACCTTCGGCTCCTTCATCGAAGGGGTGCACATTGAGGGGGCTGACCTGGTAGGTCGGCCAGTAGGAAGGCGGTAGGCACCAGGCCATCCTGTGACTGCGCAGAAATGGCCGATGGGTCAAACCGCGAGATTCGCTCCCGCGTTTCCGCTGCCAGGAGGAATGAGCCATGCGTGGCTCGGCGATGCTGAGCGCGGTGCTGCGGCGATCGAGTCCGCAGCTTGCGCGCTGGCCGGTGACCCGGTCCGGCCGCGGCCGCCTGGAGGATGGGGGGGCTGGACGGAGGTATTGTCCGCGGTGGCTGGCGGTGGAACATGGATCTGTGGCGCATCTGGTGTCGGGGGTGACACGGGGCCTTGCGGAGACAGCTCCTCCCCGTGCAGCCGGCTGTTCCCGCGGTTGGACCGCACCCAGACCGCGCGGATGCTCGGCCTCAGGCCTGTATCATCCGGCCCCCGGAGCCGGGGGCCACCGCCCTTTCGTCGAGCCACGGGTCTGCAGAGGAGCGCATCCGCACCGGAATCTGCTGGTGGGGCAAGGACCGACGCCGTTGGCGCCCTGGTTCTCACACCGGCGGTGGCTGGGTGCCCGCGGCGGGAGGGAGTGGTCGCCATCCCGCTGCGAGATGTCCTGGTCCAGTCGCCGGTGAGCGATCGAACCGACTTGCCAAGCCTTCCGCCCGCCGGCAGCGGGGAGGGCCGAGCGCTCGGCCCTCCCATTCCAGGTCACCCTCCAGGAGCGGCCTCCCGCAGTGAGTGGAGGAACTGGAGGCTCGGGCCGGTCACAGCATCGGTGAGACGAGCCGGGAGGCATCCACGTCCACCAGCCCGCGGTCCGTGATCTTGAGTGACGGAATCACTGGCAAGGCGAGAAAGGAGAGTTGTACGAACGGCTCCTGCAGGCGCCCGCCCATCCCGCACACCCTTGCCTTGAGCCGGTCCACCACCGCCGCCACTTCTTGCGGCTCCCGGTCGCACATCAGCCCGCCGAGCGGCAGCGGAAGGGCGTCCGTCGAGGACTCGTCCTCGGCTACGACGATCCCGCCGTCCACCGCGATGAGCCGATTCACGGCAGCCGCCATCGCCCGTTCGTCCGCGCCGACCACGATAACGTTGTGCGAATCGTGGGTGATGGACATCG
>CAZTUO010000185.1:0-6619 GCA_964616355.1 uncultured Nitrospira sp. | reverse complement strand
CCGGTCCCGTGATCGGGACCCCGGAGCACCTTTTGGCACCCATGGCGCGCGCGGCAGAACTGTTCGGTAACGCTGAGTGGCGTGCGTACGCGCGCGGAGAGTTGGCCGCGCTCACCATGCCCTCGCGTGCCTTTCCCGAGGCGGGCTTGTACATCTTGCGGTCCGGTTGGTCGCCCGAGAGCCTCTACATGGCGCTTCACTGCGCCCCGCCGGCGATCTCCGGCCACGATCAGCCCGACAACGGCACCTTCGAGCTTTACGCATTCGGCCGGTGGCTCGTCGTCGATTCCGGCGCCTACGCCTACCCGAACACACCGAACGCACCGGAGCGCCCTTGGTTTCGGCGCACGGCCGCCCATTCCACCCTGACGCTCGACCGGCGCGACTCGGCCAATAGAGCCCGCCATTTGCTGTGGGCACGGCAACCGCGGCTTGAATGCGTAGCCTTCGAAAACGAGTCCTACGCAGGCCTGGTCCACCGCCGGACCGTTTTCTTCCTCAAACGATCCGCGTTCGTGCTGCTCGATGAAGCGATCGGTTCAGCAGACGGGGTTCTGGAGTTGCATTTCCACTTCGCTCCGGGGTCCCTCGTGGTCAATGCCTCTGCCAGGCGCGTCGTAACACGCTTTCCGGAGGGCGGGAACCTTCTGCTCGCCATGCCCGCCGATAGCCTGGTCGAGTTCCTGAACGAGCCCGGGCAAGTCTCCTATGTCGTGAACCGGAAACAACCCCGGCCGGTGCTCTCCTGTCGGCATCCCGGGCGAGCGCCAGGTTACTACCTGACGCTGCTGGTACCGCACAAAGGCCCGCCGCCCGAGGCCGGCGTACGCATGCTTTCCGCATTCCGGCCGGGACAAGGGCGCCTGGAGGTCGAAGTGCTCTTGGGCAAGCGCGCTTGGGTTGCCGGTCGCGACCTGGCTGCCGGGTCCGCCTGGTGCCGCGAGCGATCCGGTTGAGCGGCTGCCGTTTTTGTACAATATTGCTTTCGATCGCACCCCCGCAGTGACCTTTGACGTCTCCCACCCGGACGTCCGCGATGCCGTCCGGCGCGCGCTCGAGGAAGATATCGGCCCGGGCGACATCACCAGCCAGGCGTGCGTGCCGGCGGAATTGATCGCTTCGGGCGGTTTTTTCGCCCGCCAGGAGCTGGTGCTCGCCGGGATCGAACTGCTGCCGCTCATTTACGAGCTGCGCGGCGGCGTCGACGAGCTCCGGCTGCTCGCCGCCAGCGGTGCGTGCGTTCCGTCCGGCCAATGCGTCGCCCGGGTGCGCGGCCGCGCCCGGACCTTGCTCGAGTGCGAGCGCGTGGCCTTGAACTTCCTCCAGCGCCTCAGCGGCGTCGCCACGCTCGCCCGCCGGTACGTGGAAGCCGTCGCCGGCACCGGCGTTCGAATCCTGGACACCCGGAAGACCACGCCGGGCCTGCGGCGTCTGGAGAAGATGGCGGCCGCGGCCGGCAGCGCCATCAACCACCGCATGGGCCTCTACGACGCGATCCTGATCAAGAACAACCACATCACCGCCGCCGGCTCGGTGCGCGAAGCCCTGCGCCGCGCGCAGGCCTCCGGCCTGCCCGTCGAGATCGAGGTCCGCACGCGCGCCGAACTCGAGGAAGCCCTCGCCGCAGGCGCCGAGCGCCTTCTGCTCGACAACCTGACGCCCGAAGAGGCCGCCGCCTGGGTCCGCCACATCGCGGGCCGCGCACAAGTGGAACTGTCCGGCGGCATCACGCTGGAGAACGTCCGCGCCTACGCCGAAACGGGCGCCGACTTCATCTCCTGCGGCGCCATCACGCACTCGGCCGCCGCCGTCGACCTGAACTTCCGCCTCGAATGGAGCTGATCCGTTCCTTCCAAATCGTTCGGCTGGATTGTGTCGACTCGACCATGACCGCCGCGCTCGGCCGGCCGCCCGGCACGGTCGTCGTCGCCGAGGAGCAAACCGCCGGGCAAGGCCGCATGGGACGGAGCTGGCACTCGCCGCGGGGCGAGGGTCTCTACTGCTCGATCGTGCTGGCGGCGCCCCAGCCCGCTCCGGTCCTCACCCTCGCGCTCGGCCTGGCCGCCAAAGAAGCGATCGAACGCACGGCGCCGGTCGCCTGCGACCTGCGCTGGCCCAACGACGTCCTCCTGGCGGAGCGCAAGGTGGCCGGCATCCTCGTCCAGCTTCAGGAAGCCGCCGCCATCGCCGGCATCGGCATCAACGTCAGCCAGGCGAGCTTCCCTCCGGAGCTGGCGCCCCACGCCACTTCGCTGCGCCTCGCCACCGGCACGATCTATTCCCGCGAGCTGCTGCTGGCCAACCTGCTGGACGCCGTCGAAACCTATACCGGCCTGCTGGCGGCCGAAGGCGCTGAGCCGGTCTTGCGCCTGTTCAGCCAAGCCTCCAGTTACGTCTCCGGGCGCCGCGTCGTTGTCGAGGGAACCGAGGGCGTCACCGACGGTCTGGACCCTTCCGGTTTTCTTTGGCTGAAGACGCCTCGCGGCCGCAGATTGATCCGCGCAGGCAACGTGCGTCCCGCCTGAAGGCCTACGACGGCGCCTGCTCGCTGGGAGCGGTGGCCAGCGCCAGCAGGAAGCCCGCGGCCAGGCTGGCCTCCTGGAGCGCGTGCAGCGCGATCCGGTCCACGCGCAGCAGCGCCTCGACCCGGCCCTGCCGCAGCCGCTCCCGCAGGCTCCCCCAGTAGGCGTTCAGATCGCGCCGGGTGGCGCGCCAGCGCGCCGCGCCCCGGATCGAGAGGCTCTCCTTGAGCAACGCCACGCGCGAAGGCACCTCGAGCGACGGGATGGCGGCCTTCACGCGGGCGCAGGCGTCGCGAAGATGTGAGAGCCGCAGGCCCGACCGCAGCTCGGCGCGCATCCGGGCCAGCTCCTCGACGACGCGCTGCTCGGCCTCGCTCCGCCGGCGCGTCTGAAGCCACAGCTCCTCCATCTCGAGCGCCAGCTTCGCCACCCCGCGCAGGTAGCGGTACACCTCGGGGATGCGCCGCCTCCAATGCGCCGGCAGGCTCTCGCGCGGAAACAGCGCCCGCCGGCTCTTGCGGTCCTTGAGCGGGAAAAAGCCGGAAATCATCGGGTGCAGGCCCTCGTTGAGCGCCGAGTTCTTGTACCAGAAAAAGTTCCGGAAAATATCCCAGTAATTGTTCGGGTGCGCCTCGAGCAGCACCTGCTTCATGTGCTCGAAGCTGTAAAAGGCGCGCCAGGCGTCGAAGTAGGCCCTCGTCCAGGCGCCGTCCTTGAGCTCCGGATGCGCCATGCACTGGTGAAAGGAGTCGAAGTTGTTGTAGTCGGCATCGAGCGGCGTGCCCGCCTCGACCATCCGCTTGTGGTCCATCGAGCCCGGCAGCGGCGTCATCATGAAAAACGAGGCCCGCTGCGGCCGCACCTGTTCCATCAGCATCCGGACATCTTCGCGGACGCTCTCTTCGGTGTCGTAGGGAAAGCCGATGATGAAGCCGACGTGCGTGCTGACGGCGTGCCGGTGCCAGGTGTCGATCAACTCCCGGTAGTCGTTCACCTTGTTCTGGTTCTTGCTCGCCGCCTTCAGGTTCTTCGGGTTGACGCTCTCCATGCCGATGAACACGTTCGAGCAGCCGGCGCGCACCGCCTTCTCGACAAAGCCCGGAATGCGGTGCGAGAGCACGTCCACCTGCATCATGAACTGGACGGGGATTCCCTCCTGCTCGCGCAGCCGGATCAGCTCGTCGAAGATACGGCTCCAGGAGGGGTTCCGCGCAAAATTGTCGTCGGTGAAGAAGTGGAAACTGACGCCGGATTCCTGATACGCCCGGCGCACCGTCGCCGCGATGCACTCCGGCGCGCGGTGGCGCATCTTTTTGCCTTGCACGTTGATGATGGTGCAGAAGGAGCAGTTGAAGGGGCAGCCCCGGCCGCAGTCGATCGTGCCGTAGTTGGAGATGATGAACTTCCTCAGGTAACCCTTGTCCACCACGGGCAGCGGCGCCGTGGAAAGGTCGGGCAGGTCGTTGGTGAACCGGTAGATGGGCTTCAGCCGGCCGGCCCAGGCGTCGGCGAGCAGTTCCCCCCAGCGGTGCTCGACCTCGCCGGCCACCACGGTGACGCCGGCTTCGACCAGTTGCTCGATCTCCGGCGAAACCGTGTCGAACAGCGCCAGCATGCCGCTCACATGAAAGCCGCCGATCATCACCGGCACGCCTTCGCGCCGCAGCGCCAAAGCAATATCGGCGGCGCGGCAGAACTGGTTCGACTGCACCCCGACCAGCGCCGCCAGCACGCGGTGGCCCGGCCGGCGGTGAAGCCGGACGATCTCTTTTTCAGGCAACTTGCTGACCGCTTCGTCCACCAGGTGCACGCGCACGTCGACGTCGCCGAGCAAGCCGCGCTCGCGCACCTCGTCGGTGAGCCCGTGCAAGCACGCCAGCGTATTGCTGGGCAAGACGCCGCGCCAGTGGCGGACGACGTAGCCGTCGTCGTCGTACTTGGAAGGCTTGATCAGATAGACGTGGAAAACGGACGGTTTGCGGGCAAAATGCATCGGCTCCTCTCGAACTAGCTTGTCCCGGCCTGGTTCACTGCCCCAGCAGTCGGATAGCAACGCTAAGCTTGAGTATACACTGCCGCGAGCCGCGCGCGCCTGGTCCCGCTGTGGGAAGATCGAAGCAGGAGCCGGCTTTCCGCATCCATGCGCCGCTTGTGCACGCTGCTCCTGGCGGGCTGCGCCCTGCCGGCAAGCCCCTGGCAGGCTGCATTCGCCGCGGTGCTTCGAGTCGAGAACGCGAGCGGCTCGGTCAGCGTCCGCAGCGTGGCCGCCGAGAGCCTGACCGTGCGGCGCTCTTGCCCCGTCCGGGAAAACCGGGACACGGATGTCAGCATCCGCCAGGCCGCCGGACTCGTCAGCGTGGAGGCCGCGCCGGACGACGGAGCGCGCATCGACCTGGAGATCGACCTGCCCTACCGGTTCGAGCTCGAAGTGCGCAGCGCGCGCGGCCCCGTTTCGGTGCGCGGCTTTCCGCCCCGCCTGGAGCTGTTCGCCGAAACCGGCGACATTCACCTCGCCCTGCCTTGGGCGGCGATGCGCCTGGAAGCCGGCGCGGCCGAAGCCCCGGCCGAACTCCGCCTTCCCGCCGGAATCCGCTTCCGCCAGCAGCGCCGTGAAGGCTGGTCGCTCCACGACCGCCTTCCGTCCGGACGAACCGCCTACGGCACGGTGCGCGTCCGGGCGGTGAAACCCGCGCGCCTGGTGCTCGAGGACATTCCGATTCCCGAGGACTCGCCCGTCAAGCTGCCCTGGCAGGCCGCCGCTCTTGTCGAGGAACTGTTGCGGCCGCCGCTGGCGGGTCCCTCGGGCGCGCCGGCGCCGCCAGCGCCGGCCGTCTTTGCGGACGGCACGGTCCGGTTCTCGGCCGACGTCCGCCTGGTGAACCTCACGGTGTCGGTCTTCGACGCCCAGGGGCGCCCCGCGCTCGGGCTCGGCGCGGGAGACTTCGAGATCCGGGAGGACGGCGCGCCGCAGAGCCTCGCCGCCGCCGGCGCCGAAGAAGTGCCTTTCAACCTCGCCCTGCTGCTCGATCTGAGCGGAAGCACGCAGCGCGACCGCGCGGCCATGAAGGCCGCCGCCCGGCGCTTCATCGGCATTGCCCGCCCGCACGACCGCGTGGCCGTCTACGCCATGGCGAACGACCTGTTCCAGGTCGTCTCACCACTCACCGGCGACCGCGAGCGCCTGGAGCGCCTGATCGACGCCATCCCCGACGTCGGCGGCAGCTCGCCCCTCTATGACACGCTGGCCGTCGCCTACGGCCAGGAGTTCCGGCGCCGGCCCGCCGAGCGCAACGCCCTGATCATCCTCAGCGACGGCATCGACAACCGGCTGCATGAGGCCGGCGCGCCCGCCGCGGTGCCCTTTCCGAAACTGGTGCGCGCCGTGGCGGCCATGAACGTCGTGCTCTATCCCGTCTTTCTCGACCCGTTCACGCGCGTGCCGCCGCCGGCCTGGGCGCGGAAAGCGCGCGAGCAGATGGAAGCGCTGGCGCGCGCCTCCGGCGGCCGGCTCTTCCCTGCCCGGTCGCTCGAGGATCTCGAGCCGGTCTACGAGCTGGTCGCCCAAGAGCTGCGCAGCGTCTATACGCTGGCCTACTATCCGGCCAACCAGAACTTCGACGGGCGCTGGCGACGCGTGGAGGTCAAAGTCCGCCGGCCCCACTTGCGCGTGCGCGCCCGCAGCGGCTACTTCGCCCGCTGACGCGCGCCTACAGCGCCCGGCAGACGATCTTGAAGGCCCAGGCGTAGCGCCCGGGACGGCGCGCCGGCGGCTGGATGCGGAGACCGGAGGCGTCCTGGCGCCAGCGAACCGGCTCACCCAAGCCGAGCAACTCGACCTTGTCGACCTGCTTGCCCGCCAGCGACGCCAGCAGGAGCTCCTCTTCGGGCCACTCGAGCGCGATCGCGTACAGCGTGTTGCCTTTCCTGGTAAAGCGCACGTCGCCGTCCTTGTACGTCTCCCAGTACGTGGTCCCGTAGATCGCCTCTCCGTTCGTCTTCAGCCACTCGCCCACCCGCCGCAGCGTTTCCACCATCACTTCGGCCGGAACGGCCACCCATGCCAGCGCTTGAACAGACCGCGCTCGATCGCCACCCAC
>CAZTUO010000184.1:0-6632 GCA_964616355.1 uncultured Nitrospira sp. | reverse complement strand
CCGGTAGCGCGGGAGGAAGGGGTGAGCGAGGGGCTGGTAGAGAGGAGCTGGCTGGAGACTTACGCCGTTCCCTTGCCAGGGCGGAGCCATGCCCTCCTGGGTCTGGACGGCTTCTGCCTGCGCCGGCCGGGCCGGATGTGGACGGGTCTATGGGACCTGGAGAGCAAGCAGCCGGTAGCGTTTGTGCCAGGAGAGCGGCAGCGAGAGGTTGAGCGGATGCTGGAGCGCCATGTGCCGCGAGACACGGTGCGGGCGGTGGCCATCGACCTCTCGGAGGCCTATCGGCAGGCGATCGAGATGGTGCTGCCGGAGGCTGCGGTGGTAGCCGACAAGTTCCATGTCCTAGCCCTGGCGGGACATGCCCTACAGGAAGTACGCGGCGAGAAGCGGAGGCGGGGGACGGTACCCTGGCTGCTATATAGAGGTCTGGAGCGCCTGTCGGCGAGAGAGCGAGAACGGGTCCTGCAAAGCCTGCCGAGGGAACCCGACCTGGCACGGGCCTGGGGCCTCAAAGAGGCGCTGCGAGCGGTCTACACCAAGCGTCAAACCGGCGAAGCAGCCAAGGCCCTGGACCGCTGGATCAGCGAGGCGGCGGCGAGCGGGCTGCGGCCCTTCCAGCGAACGGCGAGGACGCTCACGAGATGGCGCCAAGAGATCCTGAACTACTGGCGATACCCCATTACCAACGCCCTGGTAGAGGGCAAGCATAACCGAATCAAGACGATGAAAAGGAGGGCTTACGGCTACCGGAACGACAGGAGCTTTCTGCTAAGGCTCCTTAGCCAAATCCACACTGATTGATGTAGAGCATTGGTAGCCATAAGATTCACAGAGAAGGTCAATTAACGGTATAATTGGTTCGCCGTCTGCCTCGTGGGGCTACCGCTCTATCTGCCCTGCTCGGTAAGTGCGCTGTGAGATGCCATGAGCGATGAGCTTCGAGTGATCATCGGCTCTGCCTCGAAGGCAGCTAATGATACAGCCAGCCTGGTCCGGTCGCTTCGCCGCATCGAGGCTCTAGACAGGGCAAGAGAGCAGAACGCCGTTGAGTTGGGGAATCTCCTCCGGAGCTTGGAACAACTGCTTGAGAGAGGATCGTTGCCGACTAGCGTTGAGCAGCAAGTCGCTAGCTGGGTCCCCAATTTCCGACAGCAGATCCAGCGCGCCATCGGGCAAACACGGCAGAGGTTCGGTCTGGAACTGGAGAGGCTGCTGGCTGAGCGAAAGTGGAAGCTCCAGGGCCACATGCCGGACCTGAAGGTATCCTTCTACACCCTCGAAGTGGACGAAGCCAAAGCGGAAGTCCAGATATGGTTCGGCCCCAAGCAGGAGCGGCTCGCCAGAGCGCGGCTATCTCCTCAAGAGGTAGCGAAACGGCTCGCACAGGTTCACAAGGAGATCGCGGAGCGGCCCCTTGACGAGCAGCAGTTCATCAAGAATCTGCACAGCGCCTACGAGATGGTCTTGACGCGACGAGATCTTCGCCCGGGCGACCGCGCACCCATCGTCGAGGTGCTCGCACACCTATCCCTGCTACTCCAGGACCGCAAGTTCCAGGTTGACCCCCGGCGGGAGCACTTCCGGGGCTACAGCAGAGCCCATTTTGCCTATGACCTGTATAGGCTCAGCCAGAGGAGGCTCCTGGACAAGGAGCTTGTCCTTGGGACGGCCACGCGGGCCTACACGGGAACCCGCCGTGACTTCATCTGGGTTCCATCCGACCTCTCAGGCAACGGGACAGTGTACGCGCACGTGCTCTTCAAACAGGCCGGGCCGAAGGAGGCATTATGAACCAATCGCTGACGAAGGTGGTGGCGAGGAAAATCATAGACATTGTGGCAGGGCCAGGAGAGCCGCCGCCCTATGGATTCCAGTTCTTTTCTGCGGGCCTGGGGCCCTATCTTCAGACCATCGAGGAAGAGTACTTGGCCTCCTTTATTCGCGACGGAGGCTCGGCCTTCAAGATGATCGTCGGCGAGTACGGCAGCGGTAAGACCCACTTCCTATACTCCGTCCAAGAACTGGCTTGGAATCACAACTTCGTCGTTAGCTACATCGTCCTCAGTCCCCAGCACACGCCCTTCCATAAGCTGGAGCTCGTGTATCAGGCCATCGTGAGCAATCTCGCCTACCCTCAGTCACCGGAAGAGCTTCTGTCCGGCTATGAGCGAGGCATATCGGCGCTACTACGGTCGTGGTTCGCTGACAGATGCTCCGAGCTTGAAGGAGCCGGGCTGAGCGGCGACGACCTCAGACAGGAGCTCGCAGCCTACCTCGCCAACCTACCCGCCTTCGACAGCATTAGTTTCAGTCGTGCGGTCAAACAGGCCTTCTCAGCTCTTCTGAAGAACGCAGACGATGACTTCGAGAACATCGTGCAGTGGCTGAACGGCGAGGGCTACATCCGAGCCGTCCACTCTCCGTTTGGCATACTTCAGCGCATCGACAAGAGCACGGCGTTCTCCATGATTCGCTCTCTCGTCCAGTGGGTCCGTTCGATGGGCTATTCAGGGCTGGTGGTCCTCATGGACGAGGGCGAACGAGTGTCCAGCATGACAACCAAGCAACGTGAGATCCTGCTCAATAATCTTAGAGAGCTGATAGACGAGTGTGGACACGCCCACTTCCAGAACTCCTTTTTCGTCTACGCTGTCCCGGATGAGAACTTCCTGGAGGGGCGGGCGCAGATCTACGAGGCACTTAAGCAGCGCCTGGCAACCATCTTCGAGATTCCCAACCCGGCGGGGGTAAAAATCTACCTAGACCGGATCTGGACCGATCCTGTCCAGCACTTGGGCGAGATCGGAAGGAACCTCGCTCGTATTTATAACAGGGCCTACGACCTCGATCTCAATAAGCTGGGAGCCGAGCCCATCATCGATCGTATCGCCAGCGCATCCTACGAACAGCGCTTCGCGGCCGAGGGTTACAAGCGCTTCTTCGTTCAGCATGTCGTCAAGGCGTTCGGGCTCTTACGGGCGGGGCAGCCAGTTACATCCGAAGCCCTGGGCCTCGAAGGATTCAATGACATCGAGAGTGCCTGAGCAACCGAGTCCTGGTAGCGGGGTTCACCACCGCGTGTTCGGCAACGGTACCGTGCTGGAGAGCCGATATCGCGGCTTCATGCTCCGAGTGCGGTTCGCTGACGGCGCGACCCGTTGGGTCAGGAGACACCAAGTTGACATCGTTGCGCCAAGAGCAGCGCAAGCACAAACAGAACTTATAGTTGAGGCCCCCCCTGCTAGCCTAGAGCACAGACGCATGGTCGAAGCGTTTAAGCTGGGGATAGTGCCCGACCAGGCCGTCAGGGAATTCACCTTCGGTCGCGACGATGAGGTGGGGTTCATTCGAGAGTGGCTGGCCGATCCCGACCGCCCACTCCTCCTGCTAATCGGCGAATACGGGTCGGGCAAGACACACTTGCTTGAGTACGTACGATGGTTCGCCCTTGACGCCGGCTATGCGTGCTCAATGGTGGAGCTGGACCCCAACGAGGCCCCCCTCCACCGGCCCAAGCGCGTTTACGCCGGGCTTATCCGCGGTTTTCGATACACAGACGCCGGCGGCAAAGTTCGGGGTTTTCGAGACTTCATTAGAGACCTGGCCACACGCCGGACTTCCCTAAAGGATCACCCGTTCCTGGCGCAGCCAATTCAGGCTGCCAAGTCCGCAACGGAGTCAGAAGACCTTTGGGCATGGATTGAGGGCCAAGAGAGCTGGCGCTACCCGAAGCTTTTTGATTACAGCACTAGCGCCAACCTTTACTGCCACATCCTCTCGGGTCTCAGTTGCGGCGCCACGGAACTGGGCCTTAAGGGTCTGCTATTGCTCTTCGATGAGGCGGAAATCCTCGACGTGGGCGCCACGAGCTATCAGATCCAGCAAGGTTACAACTTCTTGCGCGGATTGACACTCGTCTGCAAGTCGGCGCGAGAGCTCAAGGAGGATGTGGGGTATGAATGGCGAGGTCAACGGCCAGGTCGTTTTGGAGCTAAGAGTCGACTCCAATACGATGGTCACTACCCCTCGATTCCCTTTATCTGGAGATCGCCCTCTAACCTCAAGGCCTTGTTTGGCTTCGCCCCGACTAACCAACTGGACTCCACGTTCCTGAGAAGCGAGGAGCGGCTAGAAATCGAAAGCCTCTCGCACAATGTGCTCAGGGAAGTCTTTCAGCACATCTGCACGGTCTACCAGGGCGCGCACAACTATTTGCCAAACGATACGGTTCGTCAACGGGTCTTCAGGCATCTCAGGGACGGTCTCGGGGACAACACTCGGATGTTTATGAAGACAGCCATCGAGACCATGGACCTGAGCCGATTAGTTTCTCTGGGTCGGATACCCAAGCCATCCAGAAATGCCTGGCGCACAGAGAGTCCTGGAGCTCAAGGCGCGGCTTAAGCGTACCTGGATACCCTTCTTTTCCCGCTTCGGCCGGCTGTTCCCCATCCAACTAGCGGCCATACCTGTGATACTGGACGGCCGCAATGTAGTCGTGGCGTCTCCGACCGCCAGCGGCAAGACAGAGGCGGTCGTGGCACCGCTGGCGGAAAATCTGCTGAGAGACGGCATCCACGACGGCTTGGCTGCCATCTACATCTGTCCCACCAGGGCGCTGGTTAACGACACTGAGGTGCGCTGCCGCGAACCTCTCTCTGAGTTGGGCATCTCGTGCACGGTGAGGACCAGCGACCGGCCCCAATTCCATCCCTCGAAGGGCACCAACTTCTTGATCACGACCCCCGAGTCGCTTGACTCAATTCTCTGTCGGTGCCCGGAGGCGATTAGGAGTGTTAGGGCCGTCGTCGTTGACGAGCTGCATCTTTTGGACAATACGTACCGAGGAGACCAGCTTAGGTTCCTTCTTAGAAGAATCGCAGGGCTTCAACGTACCTCAGCGCTTCATCTCTACGCACTCTCAGCTACCCTCGGTGCAGCTGCGGAAGTGGCGGCACGTTACATGAAGGAATTCGTGGTAATCGAACAGCCCGGACAACGGGAAATCGACTACAGCCCGGTGCCCTCGCTTTCCCAAGCCCTCCAAGTCGCCCGGAGCCAAGGGCTCAGAAAGCTCCTCATGTTTGCCAATTCACGACGGAAGGTCGAGCAGACGGCTGCGGATCTCTCCGGTCTCTTTCCCGCCGACAAGGTCGTCGCACATCACGGCAGTCTGTCCAAGCGAAAGCGAGAAGAGGCGGAACGGTTTATGCGCGAGTCCTCCATCGGCATCTGCGTCGCTACCACTACGCTCGAGATTGGGATCGACATCGGTGACATCGACGCCGTGGTGTTGGTCGACCCTCCTTGGAGCGTTTCCTCCCTCCTGCAGAGAGTTGGCCGCGGAAACCGGCGCGCAGGCGTCGCAAGGGCTATCGCGGTCTACACCACGGACGAGGAACGGGCCGCGTACGACCGGTTAATTGAGCTTGCTCGACATGGAGTTGTAGGTGATGACCCTTACGCCCCGGATCTATCCGTGGTGGTGCAGCAGACCTTCTCTCTTCTTTTCGGCAGCCCACAGGGCATTGACGCTAACGAGCTGTGGCGCTGCTTCGAGGGCTTCTGCACGCATGAAGAGTGGGAAGCAATCATGCAGCACTTGTACGACCAGATGCTGATCGAGAAGAGCGGCGGGCGATGGTACGCCGCTGACCGTGTCATGGATATGGGCGAGAAGGGTCGGCTCCATTCGAACATACCCGACCGCACGGCTCGAAGGGTTGTGGACATTACATCGGGGCAAGCGATCGGCGAGGTGGCCGAGATAGTAGACGAGCTCTTCGCGCTAGGGGGCCGCATGTGGCAGGTCACCGCGGTCCGCGGATCGGTCATCTACGCCAAGCCAGCCCGCGGAGCGTCGCCTGCACCCGTGTTCCGAACGCACCGGCCCCATGGTGCCTTCCACAGGTACCTTCCGGAAAGCCTCAAACAACAGCTCTGACCTGTCGGGGGTGTGGCCCATGATTGGGTCTGTCCATATGCAGGCCAAGCCCACAGCCCTCAACCCACTAGGTCCTGGAACAGCGCTGTCGTCTCGGGCAGGGGCTCCGCCTTGTCGTCCTCAAGCTCTCGGTGCAGCGACTCGCAGAGCACCCTGTAGACCTTGCGCACGCCGTTCAGGTCGCCCAGCTTGGCGTAGCTGCGCATGAGCCCACGGGCCGCTTCCTCGTCAATGGGGTCGCGGACGAGGATGCCCTTGTAGAAGTCCACGGCCTTCGCCGTGTCGCGGCAGTCCAGCGCCAGCTTCGCCGCCCGGTGCGCCGCATCGACAAACCTTCGCTGGTACTCCCGGCGGTAGGGCTCCGCCCACTCGTAGGGCTCGTTCCCCACGAAGTCGCCCTGGTAGAGGGCCAGCGCTCGCTCGTATTCGACCAGCGACTCTGACCCATCCAGGCTCTGGGCCCTCCGCAGGTGGGCATCGAAGGCGTCGACGTCCACGCGGAACATCGACGACCGCAGGTGATACCGCTGGGCCGACACCACCAGGGGCTGAATGTCGCCCGCGCGCACAGCGCTCTTTAACGCGCGACGCAGGTAGAAGCGAAGGCCGTAGCTGCTGGCTGCGTACTCCAGCGACAGGCCGGCGGTTCCGGCGAGACCCGTCAGCATGGCCCGCGATCGCGCCATCG
>CAZTUO010000183.1:2404-6660 GCA_964616355.1 uncultured Nitrospira sp. | reverse complement strand
ACGCCGATCTGTTGAAAGAAAACATGGTCGTCAAGATCCTCATTTATGAGCATCAGCCGATCGCGGTCGAGCTGCCCATTTTCATCGAGCTCAAGGTCGTGGAGGCGGAGCCCGGGGTCCGCGGCGATACCGCCTCCGGGGGCACCAAGCCTGCCGTGGTGGAGACCGGTGCCGTCATCAAAGTGCCGCTCTACCTGGAGGTGGGGGAGGTCATCAAGATCGACACCCGAACCCGCGAATACGTGGAGCGTGTGCGGTGAGCGGACGCCGCAGCCGCGCCCTGCCCAAGCGCGGGAGGCCGCGCCCTCCCGCGCTCCCCGAGGCTACACCGTCCGAGCCGGGACGCATCGCCGCGCCCGGAGGGGCCTCCGATTGGCGCCGAGAGATCCACGGCCTGATCGAGCTTCTCACGCAGCACAACCTGGCGGAACTGGAGGTGGAGCACGGGGGAGTCCGTGTGCGCCTCGTCCGCGAGGCGGCCGCGACCGTACCCCAGACGGCCGCCTGGGACAGGCCGCCCGGTGGGACGGAGCTCCCCGCCGCCGGCCAGCCCCCCCTGCCGGTCAAGGAGGCGACCGGCCTAGTCACCGTCACCTCCCCGATTGTCGGCACCTTCTACCGTTCGCCTTCGCCGGACGCCGATCCCTACGTGGAGGAGGGGGACTTCGTCAAGAAGGGCCAGGTGCTCTGCATCGTGGAGGCGATGAAGCTCATGAACGAGATCGAGGCCGAGGTGGACGGCCGGATCGTGAAGATCCTGGCTGAGAGCACCAAGCCCGTGGAATACGGGCAGCCGTTGTTCCTGATCGAGCCGTCGCCGGCGTCCTGACGGCGAGCCACGATCGGGGGGCCGCCGTGTTCAAAAAAGTTCTCGTTGCCAATCGCGGGGAGATCGCGCTGCGGATCATCCGGGCCTGCAAGGAGCTGGGCATCCGGACCGTGGCGATCCACTCGGACGTGGACGCGAACGCCCTGCATGTCCGCGCCGCCGACGAGCGCGTCTGCGTTGGCCCGGCCGAGGACGCGTTGAGCTACCGGAACATCCCCAACGTCCTCAGCGCCGCTGAGATCACCGGCGCCGAGGCCATCCATCCCGGCTACGGGTTCCTCTCGGAGAACGCGCACTTCGCGGAGGTCTGCGAGTCCATCGGGATCAAGTTCATCGGGCCGACCTCCGAGAACATCGCGCTGATGGGAGACAAGGCGAAGGCGCGCGAGATCATGGCCCGCCACGGTCTGCCGGTGCTCCCGGGTAGCCCGGGCGAGCTGCGCAGCGAGCAGGACGCGCTGGAGGCCGCGCGCAAGGTCGGGTTCCCGGTGATCATCAAGGCCTCGGCCGGCGGCGGCGGCCGCGGCATGCGGGTGGTCAACAAGGAGGAGGACCTGGTCCGCGCGTTCCAGGCAGCCCAGAGCGAAGCCAAGTCCACCTTCGGACACGAGGGCGTCTATCTGGAGCGGTACTTCCTCGAACCCCGCCACATCGAGGTCCAGATCCTCGCCGACGAGCGAGGCCGGGTCGTGTTTCTGGGCGAGCGAGACTGCTCGATCCAGCGACGGTACCAGAAGCTGGTCGAGGAGACGCCGTCGCCGGCCGTGGACGAGCGGCTCAGGCGCGAGCTGGGGCGGGCAGCCACGGAGGCCGTCCGGGCCGTGCACTACCAGAACGCAGGCACCGTCGAGTTCCTGCTGGACAAGGACCAGAAATTCTACTTCATGGAGGTCAACGCGCGGATCCAGGTGGAGCACCCGATCACGGAGATGGTGACCGGCCTTGATCTGATCAAGGAGCAGATCCGTGTAGCGGCGGGGCTGCCGCTCGCGGTCCGGCAACAGGACATCCGACTGACCGGGCACAGCTTCGAGTGCCGGATCAATGCCGAGTGCCCCGAGAAATTCACGCCGAGCCCCGGGCTCGTGACCCGCTACCATCCGCCCGGGGGGGTCGGCGTCCGGGTGGACTCGGCGCTCGAGGTGAACGCGACCGTGGTCCCCTATTACGACTCGTTGATCGCCAAGCTGATCACGCACGGCCGGGACCGCGAAGAGGCCATGGCCCGGATGCGGCGGGCCCTGGACGAGTTCGTCATCGAAGGGATCAAGACGACGATCCCGCTGCATCGCCGCATCTTCGCCGACGCCGAGTTCCAGAAGGGTCGGGTGTCCACCAGCTTCCTCGATCGGCTCCTGACCACCGCTCCCTCCTGATGAAGGTCCCTGCTCAAGCCCCACGCTTCCCCGCCGTCGCCGGCCTGGCGTCCGCATGACCGCCCAGCCCCGTCACAACCCGAGCCGGCTCTCGGGGCTCTACATGATTCTGGACCCGCGAGCGGCCCCTGGACGAAACCTCGACGACGTGCTAGCCGTCGCCTGTGTAGCTGGCGCGCGGCTGTTTCAATACCGAAACAAGGAAGCGCCCATGGCGGAGGCCTACCGCGAAGCGGCCCGGCTCCGCCGGCGGGCGGCCGACGCCGGGGCGCTGTTCCTGGTCAACGATCGGTGCGACCTGGCCCTCGCGGTAGATGCCGATGGCGTCCACCTGGGGCAGGCCGACCTGCCGCTCCAGCGGGCGCGCGCGGTGCTCGGGCCGGAGAAGATCGTCGGCCTGTCGACGCACTCCGCTGCACAGGTCCAGGAGGCTGTGCGGGAAGGGGCTGACTACGTCGCGTTCGGGCCGGTGTTTGAGACCGTCACCAAGCCAGACCACGCGCCGCTCGTCGGCGTGGCAGGGCTCGCCCAGATCAGAGCCGTGACGACGCGCCCGCTCTTTGCGATCGGGGGCATCACGCTGGAGAACATGGGGGCTGTCCTGGAGGCTGGTGCGGACGGGGTGGCGGTGATCTCGGCCATCCTCTCGGCGCCCGACATCGGGGCGGCGGTCACGGCCTTTCTGGCGCGGCTGCGCCGATGAGATCGGCCAACTCGGCCACGGCGGGATCTGCCGCCAGGCTCGCGACGCCGTGCTCCCAGGAGGTGCAAAAGGAGGGAACATGGGGCAGCGGGCCGAGGACCCGCGCGCCACTCCGCTCGATCAAGAGATCGGTGGTCGAGGCTTCCTGCTCCTGAGTCCAGGGGGATCCAGGGGAGGGCTCCGGCCGGTTGAGGATCAGCGCGAGGATCTCGATCCGGTGCTCCCGTAACGCTTCCAGGGCCAGGAGCGCCTGGCTTACGCCGCCAAGGGCTGTCCGGCCCACGACCACGACCGGGAGCCGGAGCTGCTGGATCAGGTCTCGGACGTCGGCCTCGGGCGTCAGCGGGACGAGCGGCCCCCCGACCCCCTCAACCAGCATCCATCTGTACCGGGTCGCTAACGTCTGGAACGTCGCGGCCAGCCGGGCCAAGTCAAGGGTGAGTCCAGCCTTCCTCGCCGCCGCGAGCGGCGCGAGCGGCTCGGGAAACCGGTAGGGGCTGATCAGGTCCAGCGGGTCGGCGACCGCTGCAGCAGCCCGGAGCCGGTCCGCGTCGGAGCCCCAGGTCGGACGATCGGCGATTCCGGTCTCGATCGGCTTCATGACGCCTACGGCAAGGCCGCGGCGAGCGAGGCAGACGGCCAGCGCCGCGGTCACGGCCGTCTTGCCGACGCCGGTGTCAGTGCCGGTGATGAAACACCCGTGCCCCATCGCGAGTAGCCAATAGCCGGTCGCGAATAGCACCGCGAGCGAGCCAACGAGATGGCAGCTCCCTCCTGGCTGGTCGCCGCTCGCGCTGTGCTACTCGCTAGAAAATGCGGCTGTCCAGGTTCCAGACCTGGCCGGAGGTGCCCCGCATGGTTGCGAGGTGAAACACGGTTCGCGCCACGTCCTCGAGCGGGACCGTGCAGCCGAGACTGTGGTCCCCGAGGTCCTGCGCGCCAGGCATGGCGCTCTCCGCCAACTCGGTCCGTTGCCAGCCGGGCAACAGGAGATTCACCCGCACGTTGTGGCGCCCCCATTCCCACGCGGCCGTCTTGACCAGACCCACGAGCCCGGCCTTGGACGTGGCGTAGGCCGCCTGGCCGGGTCCGCCTTGCAGGGCGGCGAACGAGCCGATGACGACGACGGCGCCACTCCGGCGCGCGAGCATCCCGGGACCGACCGCCTTGAGACAATGAAAGGTCCCGGTCAGGTTGGTGTGGATGACGGCCTGCCATTCATCCGGGCGGGTCTTGAGCGCCAGACGGCTTGCGGCCTGCCCGGCCCCGCAGACCAGGACATCCAGCACGCCCCAGCGCGCGAGGAGCCTCTGGACCATCGCCTCGACCTGGGCGAAGTCGCGCACGT
>CAZTUO010000183.1:2007-2369 GCA_964616355.1 uncultured Nitrospira sp. | reverse complement strand
GCGCGCCGCACGAGGGCCGCGGTCTCCTCGGCATCGGCCTGCCGCGCCCGATAGTGGACCCCGACGCGCCAGCCGGCGCGGCCGAACTCCAGACAGACCGCTCGACCGATGCCCCGCGACCCGCCCGTCACGAGCACCGTCCCCGAGGCCTCGCTCTGCTGCGCGGGAGAGCCGTTCACGCGTTGCGTGTTCTGGTCCGGTGAAGGAGCGGGCTATTATTCCCACTCGGCCGGTGGAAAGGCAAGCGCGGCGCGTCCGGCCTGGACTTGCCGCCTTCCCGGCACTTGTGATAGATACGACTCCGGCAACGGGCGAGCATCGAGGACACTCATGAGGACTCCTCATCTCCTGCGGATGGTGGT
>CAZTUO010000183.1:0-1974 GCA_964616355.1 uncultured Nitrospira sp. | reverse complement strand
GGCCGCCCCTCCGGTGGCGCAGGTCGTCGCCAATGCGGAGCAGTACTTTCCCGACGGAACCGGCAGCCGGTGGCAGTATCGAGGGCAGGTGGTCGAGGGGCCGATGCAGACCATCGTGACCAAGGGCTTCGTCAACGTCTCCACGGTCAAGGGCACTGAGATCGTGCGGGGCGTCTCGGTCAAGGTCTTCCACGACACGAACCCCGGCAACCATGGGCCTCAGAACAGTTACTATCGCCGGGACGCCGCGGGCATCGTGTACTACGGCTCAGATCCGGGGACCCCCCTCGAGAAGCAGCTCGTGCCCTACCAGATCGTCCGGTTTCCGCTGCTGGTCCCCTCCTCCTTCCAGCAGTTTGACCGGAAAGGGCTCGATTTCGGCAACGACCTGGATGGGGACGGCACGAACGAGAAGGTGGACGTGGAGGCGACGGTGAGCGTCGTCGGGCGGGAACCTGTCGCGGTGCCAGCCGGCGCCTACCCGGACGCCGTACGGATCGAGGCGCGCATGACCCTGCGCATCCACCTCTCCTCGGAAACGAAGCGGAGCGCGGTTGGGACCGACACGATGGTGGCCTGGTTCGCGAAGGGCATCGGGCTCGTCAAGTACGTCGAGCGGCAGGAGCTGCCGCCGTTCCGCACCGACCGCGGCTTTGTGTCCGAGATCACCGAGGAGCTGGAGGAGGCGACGATCCAGCTCGAGCCGGCCGCGTCACTCGGCCGGAGCGAAGCCCCGCCGGAGGGTGTTTTCCGTCACGACCCGCGCGACCAGAAACTCGCGGAGATAGTCCTCGCCGCCCGCCTTCGTCCCCACGCCCGATAGCCGGTGCCCGCCGAAGGGCTGGCGGCCGACCAGCGCGCCCGTGATCGGGCGGTTGATGTACAGGTTGCCGACGTCGAACTGTTCCCGCGCGCGGGCGATGTGCGTGGGGCTCCGAGAGTAGAGGCCGCCGGTCAGCGCGTACGCGGTGCTGTTGGCGAACCGGAGCGCCTCCGCGGCCAGGACGGGTCCGAAGATCTCCTCCTGGGCCAGGTGGTGCTCCGGCCGGATCTCCGCGAAGACCGCCGGGCCAATAAAGTAGCCCTCCCGCGCGTCCACCTTCCGCTCCACGACCAGCCGGCCTTCCCGCTTGCCGATCTCGATGTAGTCGCGCACCTTGGCCAGCGCGCGGCCATCAATCACCGGCCCGATGCGGTTGCCGGGATCCTCCGGCGGACCGATGCGCAAGCTCATCACCGCGTCGGTGAGCCGCCGGAGGAACAGGTCGTGCACCGCCTCGTGGACGATCGCTCGGGCGCAGGCCGAGCATTTCTGGCCTTGGTAGCCGGTGAAGGACGCGACGACGCCGGTCACCGCCTCGTCGAGGTCCGCCGACTCGTCCACGATGATCGCGTTCTTGCCCCCCATCTCCGCGATGACGCGCGTGACGGACCGTTGGCCCGGCCGGGGACGGGCGGCCTGCGCCACGATGTCGAGCCCCACGGCCTGCGAGCCCGTGAACGCGATCAGGTCCACCCCGGCGCCGACGAGCGCCCGCCCGACCTCGGGCCCGCCGGGCAGGAACTGGAGCACGCCTCTGGGAATGCCGGCCTCGATGAGCAGCTCGACGAGCCAGTGGCCCAGGATCGGGGCACGTTCCGATGGCTTGAACAAGACCGAGTTGCCGGTCACCAATGCGGCGGAGACCAGGCCGGTCGGGATCGCAAGCGGGAAGTTCCAAGGGGCAATGACTGCGGCCACCCCGCGCGGCGCGTAGGAGAGGTGGTTGAGCTCCCCCGGCTCGGCTCCCAGCCGCCGGGGCTCCGCCAGCCAGCGCATCTGCCGGGCGTAGAACTCCAGGAAATCGATCGCCTCTGTGACGTCCGCGTCGGCCTCGCGCCAGGGCTTGCCGACCTCGAAGACCTCCCAGGCGGCCAGCTCGAACCGGCGTTGGCGCATGAGCGCCGCCGCCTCGACCAGGAGACGGGCCCGTT
>CAZTUO010000182.1:3535-6758 GCA_964616355.1 uncultured Nitrospira sp. | reverse complement strand
ATCATCCTACCCACTCACTCTCGAAAGTGTCCACTCTCTCAGGGGAGCAGTATAGGCCCCTCAAGGAGCGCTTCCGCCAGTTCTGGGACTATGCGTACCGGGGGGCTGCCCAGACCTTCTTTGCACGCTGGTTCTGGCGCGCCACGCCCAGTCGGCTGCAGCCCATGGCGGCGGTGGCTCACCTGATCAGGCGCCATCTCCCGAACGTGCTCACAGACCTGACGCATCGGCTTACGAACGCGGGGCTGGAAGCGGTCAATGCCACGATCCAGTGGGTCAAGAAGACCGCCCGCGGCTTCCGCAACGTCGAGCACTTCAAGACCGCCATCTACTTCCATTGTGGTGGATTGGATCTCTATCCAACCCACACAAAAGCCTGATGAGCCTACAGGAAAAAAGGCGTTTGATCTGAAGAAGAAGCGATTAAGCGCGGAACGTGACGGCACCGACCCGGGTGATCAAACCAATCGTGATCTTATCTACGATGCGACCCACTGCGTATTCACCGATATCACGGACCTGCAGATCCTTGGCTGCTTGGTCGGAAAGCGCGCAGAGTGCCCGCGTGATCCGCCCGACATTGTCGGGCGCAGGATGAATCAGCAGACCGATAGCCTTCCGTTGCTCTGGCCGGCCCGTAGTCCAGGACGGCGATTCCGCCGCTGATCAGGTAACGGGCGCCTTCGGCTGTGAGGGGACGCGTCGGTAGGGAGGCCGAGTCAGGTCCCACCATGCCGCTGCCGCCTGAAAGGTGCGAAATCGGAGCACCCCGTGCGGCTGCCGGATGCCGTAGCCTGAGCATTTGGCGTACAGCGTCGAAAAAGCTCGCAGGGGGATCGAAGCCAATCCGCCGGCAACGTTGCGGCAACGTTTCTTTACTTGAGTTGGCCCGCCCGCTCCTGTAAGAACCCTCCTCGTGCGACAGGCCTCGGGCGAGGCGCATGGTCGAGATGCCGGGTGCGGACTGGCGGGGTCGGCAGGATGAGCCTCTGCACGCAGTGTGGCGAGTGGACGGTCACGCGGTGGCATGACGCGCTCGGCGACCTCTGCGCGGCGTGCGACACCATCGAGGCTCGCGATAGGGATGGGGTGGTGCCGGAGGACGGAATCGGACTCCGGCGCGAACGAAGGGCCGGCGTGACGGCCGCGCAGCCGAACGCCGGTCGGGAGGAGTAGGATGAGTGTCGGGATCAGCCTCATCATCTCGGTCGGCGGCTCCCCCGAACCCGTCGTGGCGAGCATCCGGGAGCACCGGCCGTCCCGCGTCGTGTGGTTCTGCTCGCAGGACACCGTCGAGACGGTCGGACCGATCAAAGACCAGCTCGGGCGACACGGCGTCGCCGTCCAGGATCACAAGGTCCTGGTGGAGGACCCGCAGGATCTCGTGCATTGCTACGAGCGCGCGTTGCGGTGCGCGGACCTGGCCCTCGCCGACGGATGGAGCCCGAGCGCGGTCCTGGTGGATTTTACCGGCGGCACCAAGGTAATGACGGCGGCGCTGGTCCTGGCGACGATCGGGCGCGGGTTCGGCTTCTCCTACGTGGGTGGGACAGCCCGGACCAAGAACGGACGCGGGGTGGTCGAGCCTGGAGCCGAGATGATCATCCGGCGAGGCGACCCCTTCCTGCTGTTCGCCGTGGAGGAGCGCAAGCGACTGGCGGGATTCTTTCGGACCTATCAGTTCAACGCGGCGCGCACGGTGGCCGAGGCGCTGCTCGCGCGCCCATTGAGCGAGCCGGATCGCGTGGCGTTCCGAATGGTCGGCGAGCTGGCCAAGGCCTATGAGCTGTGGGAACGGTTCGAATACAAGCAGGCCCTGGAGACGCTCGGGCCTTGCTGGCGCAGGTGGGCCGTCGCCGTCGCCGCGAATCCGGGCATCCGGTACGCAGCCGTGCTCTCGGTTCTCGAAGCCAACGTGCGCTGGCTGGAGCGGCTGGCTCGGGCGACCTCGGGGTTCAGCCGGTACGACAAGCTTTTGGTGGCGGACCTCCTGGCCAACGCGGATCGCCGGGCGCAGGAGGCCAGCTACGACGACGCGATTGTTCGCCTGTACCGGGCCTTGGAACTGGGGGCCCAGGCGGCGATCCAGCGGCGGCTCGGTTGCGGGACGGATCGGGGGCCGGTGGCGGTCGTGCCCGAGGCCCTCCGGGCCGAGTTCCAAGCCCGTCGGGAGGCGGAGCCGGAATACCTCGAGCTGCCGCTGGAAGGGGCCTACCGGCTCCTGGCCGCGCTGAGGGAGGCGGAGGGCACAGGCTTCGAGGCGCGGCGGGACGAGTTTCGCAGGGTGCAGCATGCCCGCAACCATTCCTGGCTCGCGCACGGGATGGTGCCGGGTACCGAGGCCACGTTCCGCAGCCTGCGGGACGTGGTGGAGAATATCCTGGGGCCGGTCGAGCCGGTCCCGTTCGCGACGTTGCCGGAAGACTGACCCGAGGCGTCCCATGCGTCGGCTGTATCTCATCGCCTACGACATCACAGACCCGGGGCGCTTGAATCGCGTCCGGGAGCTGCTCAAGGGCTACAGCACCGGCGGCCAGAAGTCGGTGTACGAGTGCTGGCTATCGGGTGCCGAGGTGACGGAGGTCCTGGAGACGTTGCGCCGGATGATCGAGCCCCAGGAAGACCGCGTGCATATGGTCGCGCTGGACGGGCGTAGCCGCCCCCATCTGCTGGGCATCGCGGTGCCGCCGGCCGACCCGGCGTTCTTTTACTTCGGCTGAGCTTGAGCGGGTATGGGCGGGACGGTTTATCTCGATCGCAAGGATGCGGAGCTCCGGCTGGACGGCGGGGCGCTCGCCGTCTATGTGAACGGGGCGCGGCAGGGCACGGTGCCGCTGGCGCCGCTGGACCGCCTGGTGCTGATCGGCAACGCGACCGTGCACGCGAACGTCTTGCACCGCCTGTGCGAGGAGGGGGTCGCGGTCCTCCTGCTGTCGGGCAAGCGGCAGAGCTACCAGGGCCGGCTGGTCGGGCGCCTGCACGCCCACGTCCGCCTGCGCCTGCGCCAATACGACGCCAGCCGCGGTCCTCTCGCGGCGGAGCTGGCGCGGGAGTGGGTGGCCGCCAAGCTGGAGGGGCAGGCCCGCTTCCTGCGCGAGGCCGCCGCGGCGCGCCCGGAGGCGCGCGCGGAGTTGTGCCGGGGTGCGGAGATCGTCGCGGGGGCGCTGGCCAAGGTCCCGCAGGCAGTCTCGCTGGAGACCCTGCGCGGGCTCGAGGGGGCGGC
>CAZTUO010000182.1:0-3499 GCA_964616355.1 uncultured Nitrospira sp. | reverse complement strand
AGCATGGCCTTCACCGGCCGCACACGCCGGCCCCCGCGCGATCCGGTGAATGCCCTCTTGTCGCTCACCTACACGCTGGTCCATTGGGAGTGGGTGCGCGAGTGCGAGCTGATCGGGCTCGATCCGTTTCTCGGGTTCTATCATGAGGTGGACTACGGTCGGGAGTCCCTGGCTTGCGACCTGGCCGAGCCCGGCCGGCCGGCGGTGGACCGCTGGGTGTGGGAGCTGTGCCGGGCGCGGACCTTCCAGGCGCGGGATTTCGCCGCGGACACCGAACGGCCGGGCTGCTATCTGAAGAAGGCGGTGCGCGGCCGGTACTACGAGGCCTATGAAGCCTGGGCTGCACCGCGCCGCACCCTCATGCGGGCCGCGGTGGAGGCTTTGGCCAGGAGACTGCTGGATGGAACGGACGCTGTACCTGTCGGAGAGCCGGAGCCTGCGGGTCCGGTGTGACGGGCCATCCCTGCTGGTGGAACAGCGGGGGCAGGCCCCGCGCCGGGTCCCGGCGCGGCTGATCCGCCGGGTGGTCATCGTGGGGAACGTCGCGCTGGACAGCGGGACCTTGGGCCTGTTCGCTACGCGGGGATGCCCCGTCACGCTGTTGAGCCGGGATGGCCAGCCGGTGGCTACAGTCTGGGGACAGGATGAAGGCGATGCCCAACGCCGCGCCCGGCAGGAAGCGCTGCTCGAGGACCGCGTGCGGCGCCAGCGCGTGCTGGCCTGGTTGGCGGCCTGGGAGCGGGGGCGCCAACTGGTGCTCGTATCCCGCGTGGACCCTGCCCGAGCGGCGGCCTGGCGAAAGACCGGGTTCCGAGGATGCGACTACGAAGAGGTCGTCCGCGCCGCCGCTGCGGCCCGGCACCGCGCCGACGGCCTGCGCCGGTTCTTCCGGGGCGCGTTGCAAGAGACGGTGGCGGCCGCGGTGGCCGCCGCCGGCTGGGATCCCCATCTCGGGGTCCGCCACCGGAGCCAACCGCTCGGCTTCGTCAAGGATTGCGTGGCAGCGCTCCGTCCCGATGCCGACCGTCTGTGGGTGGAGTTCGAAGGGGCCATGGTCTCCGCGGCAGCGGCCGCGTTCTTCGAAACCAACCGGGGACGCCTGGAAGGCTTGATCCGCTTGCTGCTCGACCAGTACGCCCGGCTCCTCTGCGAGGTCTGACCCGTGCGAACCCGGTATCTCGTGTGCTATGACATTGCCGATCCCGCGCGGCTCGCCCGCGTGCTGCGGCTCATGAAGGGCGAGGGGGTGCATCTCCAATACTCGGTGTTCCTGTGCTCGCTGACCTGGCCCGAGCTCGCGGCGCTGAAAGAGTCGCTCGCGGCGCGGATAGACCCGCGCGCGGACGATGTCCGGATCTACCCGGTCCCGAGCGGTGACGTGGTGACGACGCTGGGGTGCGGGGATCGTCTGCCAGAGGGAGCCTGGCTGGAGCTAGCCAGCTAGCTAACGGCGCTGGCGGCGGGCTGGAAAACGAACGGGAGGCGCCCGTGCCCCAGGAGCAAGCGGCGCTGCCGCTGTCGTTTGGACGGTTCACGGTGAGCTTGGTGCCGGAGGCGCCCCTGCGCCTGCCGACCTACGCCGGCGGAATGTTCCGCGGAGCCTTCGGGCTGGCGCTCCAGCGCGTCGTCTGCGTCACGCGCACCTACGACTGTCCCCCCTGTCCGTTGAAGGACCGGTGTCTCTACCCCTATGTCTTCGAGACCGCGCCGCCTCCGGACACTCGCATTATGCGGAAGTACCCCACGGCACCCCGTCCCTTCGTTCTCGAGCCGCCCGGGCCGGGCGGGACGGTCCAGCCGGCCGGCGCGCCCTTTGGCGTCGGGTTGACCCTCTTCGGCCGAGCCCTCCGGTCCTTGCCGTACTGTCTCTTCGCCTTTGAGCGGATGGGGCGGGTCGGCTTGGGCGGGCGCCGGGTGCAGTGCAGGGTTTCCGCGCTGGAGGCCGAGCTGGACGGGCAGCGGTGGGTGCTGTACTCGGCCGAGGACCCTCTGCTGCGGGCGTCCGAGCCTTTCGAAGCGTCGGTGCGCCTTGCG
Source organism: uncultured Nitrospira sp. (assembly GCA_964616355.1). Lineage (GTDB taxonomy): Bacteria > Nitrospirota > Nitrospiria > Nitrospirales > Nitrospiraceae > CAZTUO01. Next base: position 1,465 of record CAZTUO010000182.1, on the reverse strand, counting down.
CTCGCCGTGCCCGCGGCCGGCGGCCTGCCGGACGGCCGCGTGACGCTCGAGCTCCTGACGCCCCTGCGGCTCATCTCCGCGGAACGTCTGGCCGACGCAGTGCCGTTTTCCCTGCTCGTGCGAAGCCTGCTGCGGCGGCTGGCCCACCTCTCGTACTTTCACTGCGGCGGGGATCCGCGGCCGGTGCCGTTCCGCGAGTGGATCGGGTTAGCTGGCGCGGTGCGGGTCGTCGAGCACTCGTTGCGGTGGCAGGATTGGGCGCGCTACTCTTCCCGGCAGCAAACGACGATGACGCTGGGCGGGCTCCTGGGCACGATCACCTATGAAGGGCCGGTCGGCCCCTTCCTGCCGCTGCTGCGGCTGGGGGAAGTCACCCACGTCGGCAAGGGGACGAGCTTCGGGCTCGGCCGGTATCGGATCGTCGCCGCGGGCTAGCGGGTGCCGCCCGGCGGGGCCACCTTGATCCGCGCGTCGGCGATGCAGCAGCCCCGGCCGGGCGGGAGCGCGAAGACCGGGTTCAGGTCCAGCTCGACGATCTCGGGCAGCTCCTCGACGAGGCGCGAGAGGCGCAGCAGCAGCTCCTCGATAGCCGGCACGTCCGCTGGAGGATGGCCGCGATAACCCTCGAGCAGGCGGAAGCCCTTGATGCCCCGCACCATCTCACTCGCGTCGCGGTCGGTGAGCGGCGTGACGCGAAAGGCCACATCCGCAAGGATCTCGACGTGGACGCCGCCCAGGCCGAAGGCCAGGAGCGGCCCGAACAGCGGATCCTGGACGACGCCCATCATGACTTCGACGCCGCCCGAGACCATCGGCTGGACGAGCACGCCGTCCATGGCGTCCAGCCGCCCGTCCCGGGCCAACCGGTCGCGGATGGCTTCAAACGCGCGGCGGACTGCCGGCTCGTCCGGGAGGTTCAAGCGCACCCCGCCGATCTCGGTCTTGTGGACGAGCGTGTGCGAGGCCAGCTTGAGCGCGACGGGGAAGCCGATCCGGCGGGCCAACGCCGCCGCCTCGTCACCGGTCGTCGCGACCCCGCCCGGCGGCAGCGGTGCCCGCACCGCGGCGAGCACCGTCCGGGTCTCCTCGGCAGAGAGCCAGCCGGCGCCGCGTTGCTCGAGCGCCCGGCGGCACGTCTCGCGCGCGGCTGCCCAGTCCAGGTCGTCGAAATCCGGCATCATCCCGGGCGGCTGCGCCCGCCACTCGGCGTAGGCCGCCATCCGACTGAGGACCCGCGCCGGGGCCTCGGGAAAGGCATAGCAGGGGAGGTGCCCCTCCGCCAGGGCATCAGGTGTTCGGTCCCGGCGGTCCCAATCGGGGACCTCGCCCATCCAGCACAGGAGCACCGGCGCCGGCGTGGCGGCGGACGGCCGAGCGGCCCGGCCCGCCGCCACGCCGTCCCGGATGGCGCGTGCCACCGCCTCGACATCGCCGGGGTCCAGCGGGATGTAGATCACGATGAGCG
>CAZTUO010000181.1:0-6780 GCA_964616355.1 uncultured Nitrospira sp. | reverse complement strand
TAAAGACCATCAACGTGGGGAGGGGGGCCAGGAGGAACGCGGGGAGCCAGACCCAGACGTTCTTTCCCCGGACGCGGGCCTGATCGAACATCCAGACGCAGAGCCAGAGCACCAATCCAGCGTAGTTGAGCAAGATCCAGAAGGTCGTGTGCGGCTTGAGGCTGCTCGCGGTGGCCTCGAGGCCTCGGGCGAGAAACAGCACCAAGAAGAGCGTGAACATGGTCAGCAGCCCGGCGACGAGGCGTTTGCTCCATACATACATGGCTCGGGTCCTTTCTCCGGCTCGCAGTCCGGCGCTCAGCGGGACGGCGGCGGCTGGCGGAGGGGAAGCCGGACGGCGCCGCAGCGGGAAGATAGGGGAGCGCGCGGTGGATGTCAAACCGCCCCGCGTCGGGGGAGCCGGCGGGGCCGGAGCAGGCCGGTGAGCACCGCCGGCCTCGCCAGCCTCGTCATCATGCTCGCGGTCTGCGTCGGCCTGGCCGCGAGCAATCCCACCATGGACGAGTACGATCAGTTCGTCCTCGCCCAGCTTGAGGCGGTCCTGTCGCGCGGAGACCCGAGCGTCCAGCCGCGCGAGCGCGCGCTCGTGGCGCACCTCTTCGCCTCCCAGAGCCGGCAGATCATGGACTCGCTCATCCGGCCGAATACGCGGCAATGGAACTACGGGCTCTTCAGCCTGTTTGAGACCAGGCTCCTGGACCAGCGGGTCCTCGTGCTCGGGATCGGGCACCAGTTCCTACCCCTCGAGGGCGTCGAGCAGGCGGCACGCAAGCTGGGGCCCCTGACGTCTCTGCTCACCCGCTGAGCGTTCTGCCTGTGGATAACCTGGCTAGAGGTCCCTGCGGCCACCCACCGGCCCCCTTCCACTTGCGTCCACAGGATATCCCTTGTCTTTTGACAAGCCCACCATATGTTGTAGGTTTGGTATTGACAAACACTAAACATGGGCCTATAGTGCGCGCGTTGCTTCCCGCTCGCCACTGCCGAAGGTCGCGCCATGGGCTGGTTCGTCTCGCTTGACGGCTCCCGTCGCTTTGTTGGACTGAACGGCGCCTGACCATGCCTTGAGGGGCCTGCTGAGCTTGAGGATTCTATTTCAGGAGGGAGGGTGACGTGAGAATCGAACGCCGGTTCACGAAGAAGGGGGAGAGTCCCTACCAGGGCATCACATTCGTGACGCGTTCCTCGGAGATCAGGAACCCCGACGGCTCGACCGTCTTCAAGCTGGACGGCATCCAGGTGCCGGAGTCGTGGTCGCAGCTCGCCGTGGACATTCTCGCGCAGAAGTACTTCCGCAAGGCGGGCGTCCCTCAGGTCGGCCCAGACGGCGCGCCGCTCGCGGGGCCGGACGGGACCCCCGTGCTCGGCGGCGAGCGGGACGCGCGGCAGGTGTTCCACCGGCTGGCCGGCTGCTGGACGCACTGGGGCAAGACCCACGGCTATTTCAACACGGAGGAGGACGCCGCGGCGTTCTACGACGAGCTCTGCGCCATGCTCGCGCGCCAGATGGCCGCGCCCAACTCCCCCCAGTGGTTCAACACGGGCCTCCACTGGGCCTACGGGCTCTCCGGTCCGGCTCAGGGCCACTACTACGTGGACCCGGTCACCCACGAGATCACGAAGTCCACGAACGCCTTCGAGCGCCCGCAAGTGCATGCGTGCTTCATCCAGTCGATCGAGGACGATCTCGTCAACGAGCACGGGATCATGGACCTCTGGGTGCGCGAGGCGCGGCTGTTTAAATACGGGAGCGGCACCGGCACGAACTTTTCGAAGCTGCGGGCCGAGGGGGAGCGGCTCTCCGGCGGGGGACGGTCTTCCGGGCTCATGTCCTTCCTCAAGATCGGCGACCGCGCGGCCGGCGCGATCAAGTCCGGCGGGACCACTAGGCGGGCGGCGAAGATGGTCTGCCTGGACCTGGACCATCCGGACGTCGAGGAGTTCATCAACTGGAAGGTCATCGAGGAGCAGAAGGTGGCCGCGATGGTCACCGGCTCGAAGATCTGCGCCAAGCGGCTGAACGCCGTCCTGCGGGCCTGTCACGTGCCGGACGGGCAGGGCGGCACGAAGGTCGAGACCGACTTGGAGAAGAACCCCGAGCTGCGGGCGGCGGTGCGCGAGGCGCGCCGCGACGCGGTGCCCGAGGCCTACATCCAGCGCATGTTCGCCTTCGCGCGCCAGGGGTTCACGCAGTTCGTCTTCCACGAGTACGACACGGACTTCGAGGGCAAGGCCTACCAGACCGTCTCGGGGCAGAACTCGAACAACAGCGTCCGGATCCCGAACCGCTTCTTCGAGGTGCTGGAGCGAGACGGGGACTGGGCGCTCACGCGCCGTACCGACGGAACAGTGGCCAAGACCGTGAGGGCCCGGGACCTCTGGGACCAGATCGCGGCGGCGGCCTGGCAGTGCGCCGACCCCGGCGTCCAGTACGACACGACGATCAACGAGTGGCACACCTGTCCGGCGGACGGCCGGATCAACGCGTCGAACCCATGTAGTGAGTACATGTTCCTCGACGACACGGCGTGTTTGGCGGGAGACATGCGCGTCGCGACCAGAGAAGGCCTGGTGCCTGTATCCGAGCTGTATCGCCGCCAGCAAAACGGGGAAGCCGTGTACATCAAGACTGAGCTGGCCTCGGAGGCGGCGGACCATCGCCAATTGGCTTACAGGCCTGCGGTGGTCGTCAAGACCGGTCAGAAGCGCGTCTATCGCGTCAAACTCTCGACCGGTCAGGAATTGCGCTTGACCGAGGATCACAAGGTTCTGACCGAGGACGGGTGGAAGGAGGTCCGGCGGCTCATTGTCAACGAAGACGCGATCGAAATGCAGCGGGAGTCGGTGCCCTTGGACTTCGGCGCCTGCGATCACGCCCGCATCGAGCGCGCGCAGTTCCTCGGGTGGCTCCTGGGCGACGGGGTCTTCACGGAGGAATCGGGGGCCCAGTTGCTCTTTGGCCCCGAGGACACCTATGCAAGGGAACGCTTGGCTGCCTACTTTCAACAGGTTCACCGCGAGTGCGGGGGCTCCAGTCGAGGAATCTCCGTGCACGAGCAAGCGAACGGCGGCTGCCAGATCGGAACGATGGCGGCCGGGGTCATCGAGTATTTGACATCGTTGGGCATGAAGCCGGCCCCGGCAACGGGGAAGCGGGTTCCAGATTCCATTTTCACGGAACCGAAGGTCGCGCAGGCCGCCTTCATCGGGGCTCTCTTCAGCGCCGACGGCGCTGTGGACGTCAAGGAAACCTCGGATGCCTCGTTGTGCTCCGTCCACCTCGCGTCCAGTTCGCGCGAGCTCCTGCGCGACGTGCAGGTTCTCCTCGCTGACTTCGGAATCCGGTCGTACATTGGCTGGTACCACCCTGCGAGCCGGAAAAACGCGCAAGGGCAACTCAAGATCTATGGCTCCCAAGCGTATAAGTTCTGTCACCTGATCGGGTTCCCGCTGTCCCCCAGAAAGGCTAAGGAGGCCATGACGGTCGCGGAGCAACCGTGGCGGGGGAACGTGAACGAGGGCCGGTGCGCCCGTGTGATCGACATCGTCGAGGAGGGGATCGAAGAAGTCTACGACGTGTCCGAGCCGGTGACCCATTCGCTCATCGTGGAGGGGCTCATCGTGCACAATTGCAACCTCGCCTCCCTCAACCTCGGCCAGTTCTACACGCCGGACGGCCGGTTCCTGCTGGAGGACTTCCGGCACGCGGTCCGGCTCTGGACGATCGTGCTCGAGATCAGCGTGCTCATGGCGTCGTTCCCCAGCCGGGCGATCGCAGAGAAGAGCTTCGTGTTCCGGACGCTGGGGCTCGGCTACGCCAATCTGGGCACGGTGCTCATGCGGCTGGGCATCCCCTACGACTCGCCCAGAGCGCGGGCCATCTGCGGCGCATTGACGGCGATCCTGACCGGGGAGGCCTACGCCACCTCGGCCGAGATGGCGGCCGAGTTGGGACCCTTCGAGGGCTACGCCCGAAACCGCGAGGCGATGCTCCGGGTCATCCGGAACCACCGGCGGGCCGCCTACAACGCGCCGCCGGAGGAGTACGAGGGCCTCACGATCCCGCCGCAGGGCATCCAGCCGGAGCACTGCCCGCCGGACCTACTGCTGGGGGCGCGGCGGGCCTGGGACCGGGCGCTGGAGCTGGGCACCGCGTATGGGTTCCGGAACGCCCAGGCGACCTGCATCGCGCCGACCGGGACGATCGGGCTCGTCATGGACTGCGACACAACCGGGATCGAGCCGGACTTCGCGCTCGTCAAGTTCAAGAAGCTGGCCGGCGGCGGCTACTTCAAGATCATCAACCAGAGCCTCCCGCCCGCGCTCAAGACGCTCGGCTACACCGACGCCCAGATCCAGGACATCGTCACCTACTGCACGGGCCGCGGGACGCTCAAGGGTGCACCGGCGATCAACCATGAGACGCTGCAAGCGAAGGGCTTCGACGCGGCGGCGCTCGAGCGGCTGGAGGCGGCGCTCGGCCAGGCCTTCGAGATCCAGTTCGCGTTCAACAAGTGGACGCTCGGAGAAGCGTTCTGCCGGGAGAAGCTCGGGCTGACCGAGCAGCAGCTCAACGAGCCCAACTTCAACCTGCTGCGGGCGCTGGGGTTCACCCAGGAAGAGATCCTGGCTGCAAACGACTACTGCTGCGGGACCATGACGGTCGAGGGCGCGCCGCACCTGAAGCCCGAACACCTGCCGGTCTTCGACTGCGCGAACCGGTGCGGGCGGACCGGGCAGCGGTTCATCCCCGTGGACGCGCACATCCGGATGATGGCGGCTGCACAGCCCTTCATCAGCGGGGCCATCAGCAAGACGATCAACATGCCGGCCGATGCGACGATCGAGGACGTGAAGGCGGCCTACCTGCTGGCCTGGCGGAGCATGGTGAAGGCCGTGGCCCTCTACCGGGACGGCTCCAAGCTCAGCCAGCCGCTGAACGCCTCCAGCGACGCGGGGGCAGCGGCGGAGCCAGCGGGCGAGCCGGTCCTCACAGCGGCCGAGAAGGCGGCGGAGCGCGTGATGGTGCGGTACCTCGCCAAGCGCCGGCCGCTCCCGGCCCGCCGCAAGGGCTACACGCAGAAGGCGATCGTCGGCGGACACAAGCTCTACCTCCGGACCGGCGAGTACGAGGACGGCACGCTCGGGGAAATCTTCCTCGACATGCACAAGGAGGGAGCGGCCTTCCGGAGCCTCATGAACTGCTTCGCGATCGCGATCTCGCTGGGGCTGCAGCACGGCGTGCCGCTCGAGGAGTTCGTCGAGGCCTTCGTGTTTACGCGGTTCGAGCCGAACGGGCCGGTCAAGCTCAACGACCATATCAAGATGTCCACCTCGATCATTGACTACATCTTCCGGGAGCTCGCGATCACCTACCTGGACCGGCAGGACCTCGCCCAGGTGGTCGCGGACGACCTGCGCGGGGACACGGTGAAGCAGGACCCCGACTACACGGAGGAAGAGCCGGCCGATGCGCAGACGCTGACCTCCGCGAGGCTGAGCCCGCGGCTTCCGGCCCGGAAGGACAGCGGCAACGGGGCGCAGGGGAACGGCCACGAGGTGGTCGCGCACCGGCTCGAGCTCCGGCGCGAGCGGGAGACGTTGACCTACACGGCGGTCCAGGAGGCCCGGCGGAAGGGCTACGAAGGCGATCCTTGTCCCGAGTGCAAGCAGTTCACGCTGGTCCGCAACGGCACCTGCCTGAAGTGCGAGACCTGCGGGGCGACGAGCGGGTGCTCGTGATCACTCTAACGGAGGAGAGTGTCCATGGCTGACACATTGTGGGGCGATGTGATTCGAGTTGTGGATGGCGATACGTTTGACGTGAGGGTGACGAACTATAGCCGGCAGAACCAATTTCCGTACAACACGGTCGAGCGAGTTCGGCTGGCTTCGACCCATGCGCCCGAGTTGACCAGCGTGAGCGGATGCACGGCTAAGCAGCGGCTGGCCAATCGGGTTTGGAATAGGCGTGTACGCCTGACCGTGTACACACGTGACGTGTACGGACTGCTGGTTTGTGACGTGAGCTTGGCCAACACAACTTAATTTGAGCGAGGCGGTGATCCATTGACCTCGGGCAATATCCATACGCGGTGGGTCTTCTGTTGCACGCCTCCAGTGGAAACCCCACAGCCGCGAAGCGTATCGCTATGAATGCCCGGTCGGAACAAGGATGCGCGCGACTGAATCCTGACCTTGGGCGGCTCTCCGACAGTGTGCACATAATCGGGGCATTTGGCCGAGAAGGGCACGTCTCTTATAGGCATAACCACGTCGATCATCAGCTCAACTTTGATTTCGTAGAGAAAGTCAACGCTGGAAGTGCGCTTCGCGACCCAGCATTTTCGGAGAATAAGACCCAACCGCTCCATCGTTGGGTCCCATGGATTGCTGGGTTTTCTGCACGGTTCGTTCAGGATTGTTTCGACACCTTCTTGAGGAGTCGAAAAAAGAACTCACACTTCCGAGTCCTCGATCCATTTGCCTGAGTAGGGACTACACTTGTCCAGTCGCTATTGAATGGGTTTGACTGCATCGGCTTCGAGATCAATCCTTACGCCGAAGACTAAGTTGAACTCTCCGAAGATTGAGTTGGCAATTTTGGAGGAGTGCTGTCTCGAGTACCAGAGACTATCGAGCAGGACTCGCCGACTTGCGGCCACAGGGAGGCCTGCTGAGTTTGAGACGCGGAGCCCGTTCTTTAGCCCATGCATTGAAGAACATATACTGCTCCCCTGAGAGAGTGGACACGTTCGAGAGTGAGTGGGGAGGATGATG
>CAZTUO010000180.1:0-6795 GCA_964616355.1 uncultured Nitrospira sp. | reverse complement strand
CTCACGAGATCCCGATCACGAAGGCCCAGAAGTTCCTGCTGGGAGTCGACGTCATCAATCTGCTTGATCAGGGCTATTTCTTCAATTTCGGGGAAGGCAGCATCGGGCTCGGGGTGGCGCATGCTGGCATGCCGAGGACCTTCTTGTTCCGAGGGCAGTGGTTCTTTTAAACACCGTGCCAGGCGATGGCTGACCCGTGATGGGTGAACGGTCTTGATGCCTCGCAAGCGAATGATCCCGTGCTGCGTGCTCTGTGTCTGTCTCTGGCTCTGGCCGGCGCACGTGGGCGCGGTGCAGGGGGACGAGGCGACGCACCAGTCGGACCATGCGGAGGACGTGATCACGCTTCCAGAAGTGCACGTTCACGGCCTGCCGTTGAACAAGGACCAGCAGCTCGGGCCGGTCCCCACCTATACCCCGTGGCCGGCGGTTCCGCCGTCCCTCGACGGGCAGCCGCTGGATGACTGGATGAAGGCCCGGATGCTGGTGTCCAAGGAAGGGCAGGTCACGGTGGTCGTTCTCGAGCCCGCCAAGCACCGCGAGCTGACGCTCGCCGGGCTCCACGCCCTGGAGCGATGGAAGTTCCATCCTCAGATGAGGGGCGAGGAGCCCGTGGACGGCGAGCTGACCGTGCGGATCCATTTTAGAACGCGATAGAGCACGGGCGAGAGGCGCGCGGCAGTGGACTGGGACGTCACGGTCTTCTACGCGATCAACGGGCTGGCCGGGCGGTCCGTCTGGGCCGACGAGGCCGCGCTCGCCCTCTCGCGGCCCGGCCTGTTCCTGTGGCCCGGTGTCCTGCTGCTGGGCTACTGGCTGTGGACCAGCCGCCGCGAGGCGCTGCTCGCCGGGCCGCTACTCGCGGCCCTGGTGCTCGTCGGCGATTTCCTCGGCGCGCAGCTCAAGCATGCGGTCGGCCGCGATCGGCCGTGCAAGGTGCTCGCGGACGTGCGCGAGCTGGCTGGCTGCGGCGGCACCTTCGGCTTTCCTTCCAACCACGCCCTCAACACCGCCGCCGCGGCGGCCTTCCTGCAGGTGCTCTACCCGGCCACTGGATGGGTGAGCTGGCCGCTGGTGGCGCTGATCGGGCTTGCCCGGGTCTATGTCGGCGCGCACTTTCTGAGCGATGTCCTCGGCGGCTGGCTGGTCGGGGGCGCATTGGGCGCGGGCGCGGCGCTCTGGCTGGTCGGGCGTCCGGTTTTCGGAAGGAAGTCGCAGGTGACGAGTGCGCCAGCGAGCAAGTGACAGACTCGTCACCTTGTCACGTTCTCGCTGGCCACTTCTTGGTGCCCCGTCAGGTGATTCAGGTCGCAGTGCACCGCCTCGGGGTGGCAGCAGCGCGTCTCCATCTGGATCGTCAGGTGCCGGATGCCGAACTCGGCGGCAACCCGCGCCCGGATCGTCCGGAGTAGCTCGTCCGTGAGCTGCGAGTCGTCCCCTTCCACCATGACGTGGCAGGTCAGCATGACCAACCGCGGCTCCACCGCCCAGATGTGGAGGTCGTGGACGTTCTTGACGCCGGGAATCTTCTCGATCGCTTCGACCACATGGGCCGTCCGGATGCCGGGCGGCGTGGACTCCAGGAGCACCTCCAGCGATTCGCGGAAGATCGGCCAAGCGCCCTTGACGATCACCGCGACGACCACGAGCGAGATGAGCGGATCGAAGGCCGGCCAGCCGGTCAGCAGGATGGCCATGCCGCACGCAATCACCCCCAGCGAGACCCAGGCATCGGCCAGCATGTGGAGGAACGCGCCCCGGAGGTTCAAGTCCTCCTTGGCGCCCTGTTGCAGGAGGAGCGCGATGCCCAGGTTGGCCAGGAAGCTGGCCAGCGCGATGCCGATGACCCAGCCGGCGGCGACGGGTACCGGCTCGACCAGGCGGCGCGCGGCGAGCAGGGCGATCCCCGCGGCGGTGAGCAGCAGCACGACCGCGTTGACGAAGGCCGTCACGATGCCGGCCCGGTGATAGCCGAAGGTCCGGGCCTCGGTGGCGGGGCGGGCGGCCAGGATATGCGCGTAGAGCGCGAGGAAGAGCGAACCCTGATCAATCAGGTTGTGGCCGGCGTCGCTCATCAGCCCGGTGCTGTTGATGAGCCAGCCGCCGACGAACTCGGCCAGGATGACGAGGGCATTGAGCCCCAGCGCGAGTCGCAGGCGGAACCGGAGTTGGTCGTAGCTGCTCGCCATCGGGCCTAGTCTCTCACGGGTCTCATGCTCGTCGCAAGGCGGGCTGCGCGGCCTACGGGCGTTCGGCTGGCTCGAACTCGAGGAAGTACTGCCGCGGCAGGAACCGGTGCTCGCGCGCCAGCCGGTAGCCTGCCCTCGCCATCTCCTCGATCACCGTCTCGCGGGCGACCAGGTGGCGGCGCGGAAAGCCCACGTTGCCCGATCGCTCGTCGTGGTAGAAGTCGATGATCGCCACCCGGCCGCCCGGCCGCAGGGCCGGCATGAGCCGGGTGAAGTAGGCCGTCCGCTCCTCCAGGTGGTGGTACACATTGCACAGGAAGATCAGGTCTGCCGAGGCGGGCGGGAGCTTGGGATCCTCCGGGCTCGCGAGGATCAGCTCGACCTTGGCGCGTGCGGTCCGCTGGGAAAGGCTGCGCTCGACGTAGGCCAGCATCTCCCGCTCCACGTCCACCGCGTAGATCGTGCCCTCCGCCCCGACGACCTCCGCGAAGCGCCGCGTGAAGTAGCCTGAGCCTGCGCCAAGGTCCACCACGGCCATGCCGGGCGTCAACTTCAGCGCCTCGACCACCTGGGCCGGCTTCTGGTACTCGTCGCGCGCCGGGCTGTCGAGGTCGCGCAGGTACTGCGCGAGGTCCTCGGGCTGGCGGTGTCGTGCGTGCTCTTGGGCCGCGTGGCCCTGCTGGGTGGGGGCCGGCTGGCCCGAAGGCGCCGCGCCGAGCAGGAGCGAGACGAGGAGGAGCGGTAAGGCAGTTGGGCGAATCGCCCGGGTCCCGATGGGCGTGGCGTTCATGAGTTCTCTCCGCTGCATGAGCCGCCGCGCGCCCTGGCCTCCCGGAGCCGCGCGACGGCTGTCTGGATCGCCCGTTGGGCGTCGGCCATCGCCGCCGCGTCCCGATAGGGCTGCCGGGGCCAGAAGAACCCCTTCAGCCCATCTCCGCGGCGGCGGGGGACCACGTGGATGTGCAGGTGCGGGACGCTCTGGCTGACCCGATTGTTGATCGCGACAAAGGTCCCGTCCGCCCGGAGCCCTTCTTCCACGGCCCGCGCCAGCAGCCGGGCCTCGGCGAACAGCGGAGCGAGCAGCGCGTCGGGCAGGTCGGCGAGCGTCTCGTGGTGGCTTTTGGGCACGAGGAGGCAGTGCCCCGGGAAGACGGGCCGGTGGTCCAGGAACGCGAAGGCGGTCTCGGCGTCGAGCACCGCATGGGCCGGCGTCTCGCCCCGGACGATCCGGCAGAACAGGCAGGCGTCGGTCATAAGAGAGCTAGGACACGGTCCGGTGTCGGAAAGGACAGCGTTGAGCCGCCCCGCCGGGTCGCGGACCCGAACATGTCCTGGTCGCCCGGCGACTTCGGCCAGATGGCCGCGCCGAAGCGCACCCCCGCCGCCCCCGCCGCCTCGCGGTCCAACAACGAGTCGCCGATGAACAGGACGTCATCCGGCCGCAGCCTCAGCGCCTCCAGGGCGATCCGGATGCCTTCGGGGCTGGGCTTGGGGTCTTTAACCTCGTTGTCGGTCACCACCACCTCAAAGGGGCCCAGCCCGGCCTTGCCCGCGGTGATGCGCCAGGCCTCGCGGCTCTTCCCGGTCACGAGCCCGAGCCGCACCCCGGCCGCCCGCAGATGGGTCAGCATCTCCGTCACGCCCGGATAGGGGCCGCCGAAGAGCCGATCGTGCTGGGCGTCGTAATGGGCCAGGAACCGGGAAAAGTAATCCGGCACCCGCCGCGCATCCACGACCCGCTCCAGCAGGCGCCGCTCCGCCGAGGGGTTGAGCGCGACGATGTCCTCGTTGGAGAGGGGGCGCCCGAACCAGGGCTCCAGCGCGTGGCGGAAGGCGTCGAGATAGAGCCGCCACGTGTCCACGAGCGTGCCATCCAGGTCGAAGAGGAGCGCGCGCGGGGGCGCGGGCTGGCGGGTCATGGGGCGGCTCCCGACCGGTCCACGATCGCCTTGAGCTCGTCGCCGGTGATGGTCTCCTTGGACAGGAGCACGGCCGCGGCCTCCCGCAGCACCGTCTCGCGGGCGCCGAGCATCGCGGTCACGCGGCCGTACTGCTCGTCAATGATCCGCCGGACCTCGCAGTCGATCTCGCGGGCGGTCTCCTCGCTGTAGTCGCCGGGCCCGGCCCCCTCGCCGGTCTGGAGGAACAGCGGCTGCCGGTCCCGGTCGAAGCTCACCTGGCCCAGTTTACCGCTCATCCCGTAGGCCTTGACCATGCTCCGGGCGATGGTGGTGGCCTTCAGGAGGTCGTCCTGCGCCCCGGTGGAGACCTCGCGATAGATCAGCTCCTCGGCGACGCGGCCTCCCAACAGGACCGCGATCTTGTTCTCCAGTTCGGACTTGGTCATCAGGAACCGGTCCTGGGTAGGGAGCTGGAGCGTGTAGCCGAGCGCGGCCACGCCGCGCGGGATGATCGAGATCTTCTGGACCGCGTCGGAGCCGGGGATCGAGAGCGCGACGAGCGCGTGCCCGACCTCGTGGTGAGCTACCCGCTCCTTTTCCTTGGGGCTCAGGACCCGGTTCTTCTTCTCAAGCCCGGCGATGACGCGCTCGACCGCTTCCTGCAGCTCAGCGAGCCCGACCTGGTCTTTGCCCCGCCGCACGGCCAGCAGCGCCGCCTCGTTGACGATGTTGGCTAGGTCGGCGCCGACGAATCCGGCCGTCATCGAGGCGATCACGTCTAAATCGGCGTCCGGTCCCAGCGGCACGGCCCGCGCGTGCAGCTTGAGGATGGCCAGGCGGCCAGCCTTGTCCGGCCGGTCCACGACCACGTTGCGGTCGAAGCGGCCGGCGCGCAGGAGCGCGGGGTCCAGGATTTCGGGCCGATTGGTCGCGGCCATGATGATGACCCCGGCGCGCGGGTCGAAGCCGTCCATTTCCACCAGGAGCTGATTCAGCGTCTGCTCGCGCTCCTCGTGCGCCAGGGGGCCGACCCCGCGGGCCTTGCCGAGCGCGTCCAGCTCGTCAATGAAGATGATGCAGGGGGCCTTCTGCTTGGCCTGCTCGAAGAGGTCGCGGACCCGGGCCGCGCCCACGCCGACGAACATCTCCACGAACTCCGAGCCGCTGATCGAGAAGAACGGCACGCCGGCCTCGCCGGCCACGGCCTTGGCCAGCAGGGTCTTGCCGGTGCCGGGCGGGCCGACGAGCAGGATGCCCTTGGGGATCTTCCCGCCCAGCCGGCGGAACTTCTCCGGCATCTTCAAGAACTCGATCACCTCGCGCAGCTCCTCCTTGGCCTCGTCCACGCCCGCCACGTCCGCGAACGTGACCTTCACCTCCTTCTCCATGTAGATCTTCGCCTTGCTGCGGCCGATCGTCATGAACCCGCCCTGCCCCTGCCCGATGCGGCGCAACAGGAACAACCAGACCGCGAAAAACAGGGCGATCGGAATGATCCAGGAGAGGAGGTCGCGCCAGAACGTGGTCTCGATGACGCCCGTGATCTTGACGCCGTGCTGCGACAGCTCGCGGATGAGATCCGGGTCCTCCACCCGGACCGTGTGGAACAGGCTGGGCTCGGCGGCCCGGCCGGACGTCCCGGTCGGCCCGGCCTCGGGCTTCATCCGCCCGTGGATCATCGAGGCGGAGATCGAGACCTCCTCGACGCGGTCGGCGGCAACCGCCGCCTTGAAGTCGCTGTAGGGGATCTCGCCCGGGTTGAAGAACGGGGCGACGAAGAGCTGGAACAGCAGGAGCGCCCAGAGGACGATGAACACGTACCAGATGGAGAATTGCCGTTGTCTCGGGTCCATGGCGGCCTCCGGTGTCCTGCCCGCGCGGGTGTCTCCTCACCGCTTCCTGGAGGGGATGAACTGGGCTGGCAGCACGGGGTACCGGGCCTCGCCGAGGCCGAAGTTCACGCCGGCCCCGTCGGCGGCGACCACGCGGAGGGTCACGCCGTCGGGGGCCTCCTTCGGCGAGGGCACGAAGAACGGGGCCTCGAAATGGCTCTTGGCCCCGCTGTAGAACAACTGCAAGCGCTCGATCACGCGATCGCCGATCAGGACCTCCCCGTAGATCTTGACCTTGCGGGAATCCCAATCCCCGTGGGGCCGCAGCGGCGCGCCGGACAACATGCGGATCGAGGCGGTCAGCTTCACGTCGTCCGTCGCGCGGAGCGGCTGGCCCGGCGGCGGATGGACGATCTCGACGATGAAGCCGTTCAGCTCGAGGACCAACCCGTCCTGCGTCAGGTCTTGGCCGGGGATGAGCAGGAGCGTCTTGCTCGCCTTTTGCATCGCGGCCGGATGGGCCAGCGGCCCCTGGGCGGTGACCTCCACCAGGGTCGGCTTCTCCAGGTGCAGCGTGGTGCGGAAAGAGCCGGACGGTCGGGAGGTGTAGCGCGGCTCCTCCATGAAGCGGGGGGTGCGCATGATCTGGTTCTGGTCGCCAGCCTCGCCCACCTGCAGCCCGGAGGCGAGGATCTGGCCCGTTGCCACGTCGGTGATCGTCACCCGCGCCCCGCCGACCTCGTCGCCCAGGACCATCGCGCCGTGAGCCACCACCCGCACCACGACGTCGGTCTCGATCGGCCCCTTGGGGAGCAGCGTCCCCTCCGCCGGGACGCTCTCCGCCGCTTGCCCGGTTTCGGGAGCGGCGGGCGG
>CAZTUO010000179.1:0-6803 GCA_964616355.1 uncultured Nitrospira sp. | reverse complement strand
TTGACCTGTCGGCCACGGTGCCCTCGCCTCGCGGAGGAACGATCCTTCTCCTGACCGGCCGGCTGAGCCGACCCGGCCCATCGGTAGGGCTGCAGGCAACCTTCGGGGGGACCCCGCTTGCGGCCGGCCTGACGTTCGAAGGCTCCGCCGAAGCCGCCGAGGTGGATCTGCACCAGCTCGCCGATTTCTTCGGGCCGCGGCCCGTGCCGGATCGCATGGCGGGGTCGGCGAGCATCCGCGGCCGCATCCGCCTGGCGCCGGGAGTGGCCGGCTATGACCTGGTCCTCTCGGACATGCGGGGCGAGGTGGACCACCTGGCGCTGGCCGGCCAGGCGAGCCTGTCGGGGCTGCTGACGCCCCAGCCAACGTTTTCTCTGACCTTCGCCGCTTCTCCCGTCAGCCTCGCGGATCTGCTGGCTCGCTTTCCGCTGCAGTGGCTCAACCCGCGGATCCAGGACATCGTCGTCGAGCGGCAGGTCCAGGGCCTGGTCGAGGTGGTGACCGCGACCCTATCCGGAACCACCGGACCGGAGCCGCGGATATCTTTGACCGGCCAATTCCGAATCCACCAAGGCCGGGCCCTGCTGGGCACGGAAGGGGTCCTGGCGCAGGACATCGAGGCGACGGTCTTCGTCGAGCCAGACCGGATCAGGGTCGTGGACCTGACGGGAGCCTACAGCGCCCTGCGCGTCCGAGGGGGCAGCGCGATCATCTTCCTGCAGGAACGCGGGCCGTGGGTCGAGATGGACATCACCGGCGACATGGGGGCACCGGAACTGGTCGCGATTCTGCGCCGCACGATGGACCCGAGTCCGTTCACCAGAGCCTTGGCTGAGCTGCGCGACATCGCCGGCACCACGGTGCTGACCTTCCGCCTGGCCGGGTATCTCACTGACCCTGACGGCTTAAAGTTCCTTGGAGGCGACTTCGTCGTGCGGGACGTCGGCTTCCGGGCGCCTGCACTGCCCGAGCGCCTGGAAGGCCTGAACGGGCGCGTGCGCGTCGCCCAGGAGCGCATCGAGCTCGACCGGCTGTTCGCGTCCGTCGGTCGGAGCCGAGTGCAGGTGGAGGGCGCGATCGAGAGGGCCGGAAGACCGACGCTCAGAAACTTCTTGGCCCTTGCGACGGTGGACGCCCGCGACCTCGTCGGCCTGCTGCCCGAGGAGACCGCCTCCTCCCTACGGCTGGAGGGCGTCATCGGGGCGAGGCTGGCGCTGACCGGTGACCCGGCGGCCCCCCAGATGCAGGCGGTGCTCGACCTCAAGGAAGCGGCGTTGACCGCTCCCGTCATGCGGAAGCCGGCCGGCACGCCAGCCACCCTGGAGTTCGAGGGAAGCCTGTCGCCGGCCCAGGTCCTTACGGCGAAGCGACTGGAGCTATCCGTGCCGCCGTTCCGGGTGGCGGGTAGCGGACGGATCACGCTCGGTGCGAAACCCGCGGTGGACGCCTCCTTCGTCACCACCCCGATCGTGCTGGCCCAACTGCCGGCGGGAATGCGGGTCGCCAGCCTGGACGCTGGCACCCTGGAAGTGTCCCTGGACGTCAAGGGGTGGGGCCGGGACTGGCGCCGCTGGCTGCTCGGCGGCTGGATCGCCTTGACGGACGGCCAGGTCGCGGTCAAGGAGCTGGACGCGCCAATCCGGAACCTCTTCCTCCGGGTGAAGCTCGTCCGGAACCGGGCCGAGATCAAACAGCTCTCCTTCCGGATCGGCGAGAGCGACCTGCGGGCCACGGGCGTTGTCCACGACTGGACCGGAACGCCCATCATTAGTCTCAAAGCCGACTCCGCCAAGCTCGACGTCGACTTGTTGATCCCGAAAGGCGAGCGGTCTCCCATCCGGGACGCCGTGGAGGAGCTGGCGGCAACGGGGCGCCTGGTGGGCACCCTCACGATCGCCGAAGGCGTGTACAAGCAGATGCTCTTTCATGAGGTGTCCTGCCGCATCAACGTCGCCAACGGGGTCCTCGACGTGGACCGGATCGCGGCGGAGTCGGAGGGCGGCCGGATCGCCGGGCGGCTCGTCGTGGCGCTGCCCCGACACAAGCCGGCTGAAGGCGAGGTCGTCTTCCGCGTGAGTCAGGTCCCCTTCGAGCGGATCCTGCAGGTGCTCGGCGATGAGAAGCGGAGGGTGGAAGGCACCCTGTGGACGAGCGGCACGCTTCGGATGCACGGACGCCATCCGCGGGGCGTGCTCCATACGCTCGAGGGCGAGGTCCACTTCGACGTGAAGAACGGCCACATCTACAGGGGAACGGTCGTCCCCAAGATCATCGGCATCCTGAACCTGCCGGCCTTGCTCCAGGGGAAAGTGGATCTGGCCAAGGAGGGGTTCCCCTTCGACCGGGTCAGCGGCGCCCTGGCCATTGCGGGCGGGCAGATCCACTCCGAAAATCTCGTGATAGACAGCCCGATCATGAAGATGAGTGCTGCGGGGAACTACGACCTGCCGGCCGATCGCCTGGACGTCGTCGTCGTGGTGAGCCCGTTGGGCTCCTACGCGACGTTCCTCAAGAGCATTCCGTTGTTCGGGCGGTTGCTCAAGGGAGACCGCAAGGGCGTAGTGACCGCGATCTTCGAGGTGACGGGCCCGCTCCAGGATCCCGACGTGACCTACAAGCCCATCGAGTCCCTGGCGACGGGCGTGAAGGGTCTCGCGGAGCTGGCCTTCGACGTGCTCAAGAACACCATCCTGCTGCCGAAAGATCTGCTCTCCGGTGAGGCGGAGAGCCCGGCGGCGCCCCAGGAGGACCACGCCTCCGAACGGCCCGCGGCCGGCTCGCCTTGACCGCCCGTCACTCGCATGATAGCATCGCGACGACACGCACACACGAAGAATTCCTGAGTGGAGCCAAGCCAATGAGTGCCGACCGCGCGATTCTGCTCATCGCGGCCAGCGAGACGGACGCCAACCTCTATTACGCGACACGCTTCATTGCGCCGGACCCGTTCATCTATCTGGAGATCAAGGGCGAGCGGCTGCTGGTGATGAGCGACCTCGAGCTGGACCGCGCGCGGAGCCAGGCCGCGGTGGACCGGGTGCTGTCCTACTCCGAGATCGAACGCGATCTCAAGGCCAGAGGCGCGGCGGAACCAGGCACGGTGGACGTGGTCCATGAGGTCCTCCGGCGTCACGGGATCCAGCGGCTCCTGGTGCCCGCCACCTTCCCCTATGGGCACGCTTCCAAGCTCCTGGCCCTCGGCTACGAGCTGGAAGTCAAGCGGGAGCCCTTTTTCGAGCGCCGGGCCATTAAGACCGACGAGGAAGTCCGGTTCATCGAGGCGACCCAGCGCGCGACGGAGGAGGCTGTCCGTGCTGCCCACCAGGTGTTGCGGGCGGCTCGCCCGCGCAACGGGATCCTTTGGCTGGATGGCGAGCCGCTGACCTCGGAGCGGCTCAAGAAGGTGATCAACGTCGCCCTCATGGAACGCGATTGCGTCGCGCAGCACACGATCGTGGCCGGTGGCGACCAGGCCTGCGATCCCCACAACGAAGGCAGCGGGCCGCTGCCCGCCGACCGGAGCATCATCTTCGACGTCTTCCCTCGCTCCAGCCGGACCCGCTATTTCGCCGACCTGTCCCGGACCGTCGTGCGGGGACGCCCGTCGCCGGAACTGAAGCGGCTCTACCAGACGGTCAAGGACGCCCAGGAGGAGGCCATCGCCAAGATCCGCGACAGCGCCGACGGCGCGAAGATCCACCGGGAGATCTGCGAGCGCTTTGAGGCGGCGGGCTACCGCACCGGCCTGGTGAACGGGCGGATGCAGGGCTATTTCCACGGTACCGGCCACGGCGTCGGCCTCGACATCCACGAGGTTCCCCGGATCAGCCGGACCGGGACCGTCCTCCAGGAGGGGCAGGTAGTGACGGTCGAGCCGGGGCTGTACTATCCGGGCCTCGGCGCCGTCCGCATCGAAGACATGGTGCTCGTCACCCGTGACGGTTGCCGGAACCTGACCGAGTACCCGAAGACGTTCGAGCTCGATGAGTAGCCGACAGCTTGCCGCGACCAGCACGAGGCTGTTCACGATGGGCCACTGGCTATTCGCTCGCTATCCATGCGCCTGACCTTCACCATCCAGCGGTTCAACCCGGAAACGGACGTTTGCCCGCATCTCGAAGACCTCCGCACCGAGGTGGGGCGCGGCACGACCGTGCTCGACGCGCTGATCCGGATCAAGCACCAGGAGGACGGGACGCTGGCCTTCCGCTATTCCTGCCGCTCGGCGATCTGCGGCTCCTGCGCGATGGAAATCAACGGAACAGAGAAGCTGGCCTGCCGCACCTCCGTCCGCAAGGAACTGGAACGGCACGGCCGGATCACGGTCGCGCCCCTGCGCAACCTGCCGGTCATCAAGGACCTGGTCGTGGACATGTCCCCGTTCTGGGGGAAGATCCGCGGGGTGACGCCCTGGCTCCTCCCGGATCGGAACCTGTTCGCGGGCGAGCCGGGGCGGCCGCTCGCGCTGCGGCCGGGCGCCTACGACTTCCACAACGTGGACGGCTGCATCATGTGCGGAGCCTGCGTGGCGGCCTGCACAACCCACGAGGTGTCCCCCACCTTCCTGGGGCCGGCCGCCCTGGCGAAGGCTGACCGGTTCATCGCCGACCCGCGCGAGTCCCAGGAGGCCAAGCGGGCACGGCTCGCAGCGCTCGAACAGGACGACGGCATCTGGGACTGTGTCCGGTGCAACTATTGCGTCCAGGTTTGCCCGAAGGATGTGCGTCCGATGGACGCGATCATCCGCCTGCGACGAGCGGCCCTCGACGCCGGGCTCCTGTGCACCGGAGGGGCCCGGCACATCACCGGGTTCTGCGAGATCGTCCGGCGGGAAGGGCGGCTCAATGAAACGATGATGCCGCTGAAGATCCTGCGGTTCCACGTCCGGCGGCTGCTGCAGGTTCTACCCCTGGCCGTGAAGATGCTTGGCCGAGGGAAGATGCCGAACCCTCTTGGCCGTCCAATTCCCGGCATCGCCCAGGTCCGCGCCATCTTCGCGGCCGCGCGACGACGGGCGGCCAGTTCCTGACGTGGCTGGCGAGTTCCGCTTCCTGGACGACGTGGCGCTGGCCGACGCGGCCTTTGAAGCCGTCGGCGACACCCCGTCGGAGCTGGTGCAAGCGGCGGCCCGGGCCTTGTTCGAGACCATGGCGGACCCTGCCACGATCGCGCCCGTCCAGCGGCGGACGGTCGAGCGGGAGGCCGACTCCCTGGGCGACCTGCTGTTTGACTGGCTCTCGGACATCGTGTACTTCAAAGACGCTGAGGGCCTGTTGTTCCGGGAGGCCGAGGCCACGGTCGAGCACGCGAAGGGGCCGCGCGCCTGGCGGCTCCGGGCCGTGCTCATGGGCGAGCCGATCGCCCCGGAGCGGCAGGAGCTGCGGGCCGACGTCAAGGCGGTCACCAAGCACCTCTATGAGGTCCGCAAGGATGGGGCCCGCTGGTACGCCCGGGTCGTGCTCGATATTTAGTCGGCGAGTGAAGGGGTGATGGGGGACGGGTATGAAGCTCAACACGACGATGCTGGTCAACCGGGTCGCCGACGAGGTCTGGGAGATCCCGGTCTCCGAGAAGCCTGGCATGCTGGTCCCCGCCCGGATCTACGCGACGGAGTCCATCCTCGCCAGCATGGACGGCGGTGTCTTCGAGCAGGTGACGAACGTCGCCTGCCTGCCGGGTATCCAGCGCTACGCCCTGTGCATGCCGGACGGACATTGGGGCTACGGGTTTCCGATCGGCGGCGTCGCCGCGTTCGACGCGCGCGAGGGGGTAATCTCGCCGGGTGGGGTCGGTTACGACGTGAACTGCGGGATGCGGCTCATTCGGACCACCCTCACGTTGGCGGACGTGCGCCCGCGGCTGGACGAGCTCATGACCGAGCTGTTCCGCCGGGTACCGGCCGGCGTCGGCTCCAAGGGGTTCGTGCACCTGAGCCGGGCGGACTTCGCGGAGGTCATGAAACAGGGCGCGCAGTGGTGCGTCGCCCGCGGCTATGGCTGGCCGGAGGACCTGGAGCGCATCGAGGAGCGGGGCTGCATCCCTGGCGCCGATCCAGAGCGGGTTAGCGACCAGGCGGTGGCGCGCGGCATCCACCAGCTCGGCACGCTCGGGTCGGGCAATCATTACCTCGAGGTCCAGGTGGTCTCCGACGAGCGCATCTTCGATCGGGAGACGGCGGCGGCGCTCGGCATCACCGGCGGCGACCAGATCGTCGTGATGGTGCACTGCGGCTCCCGCGGGTTCGGGCATCAGGTCGCGAGCGACTACCTGAAGGTGTTTGAGCGAGCCATGCGCCGGTACGGGATCACGGTGAAGGATCAGCAGCTCGCCTGCGCACCGTTCCGCTCTCCGGAAGGCCAGGACTACTTCGCGGCGATGAACTGCGCCGCGAACAGCGCGTTCGCCAACCGGCAGGTGATCACCCACCGGATTCGGGAGGCCTTCACGGCCGTCTTCGGCCGGTCGGCCGAGGAGCTGGGGATGGAGGTCGTCTACGACGTGGCGCACAACATCGCCAAGGTCGAGCGGTACCCGGAGGGGGAGTTGGTGGTTCACCGCAAGGGCTCCACCCGGGCCTTCGGGCCGGGCCGCCCGGAGCTGTCCGAGCGGTTTCGCGGGATCGGCCAGCCGGTCATCTGCGGCGGCTCCATGGAGACCGGCTCCTACCTGCTGGTCGGAACCGACCGGGCCATGGAGGAAACCTTTGGGTCCACCATGCACGGCTCCGGCCGGACGATGTCGCGCGCCCAAGCCAAGAAGGCGATCAGGGGCGACCAGCTCAGGCGGCAGATGGAGCAGCGGGG
>CAZTUO010000178.1:0-6937 GCA_964616355.1 uncultured Nitrospira sp. | reverse complement strand
AGAGGATAGCAGATCCCAGCACAATTGTCACTCTATTTATTAACTCTCAATAAGATCATGGCTGTCTCCTGTTCGAGTATGGTCTGGTTCGTCCGCGCGTCCCGCCATCCACCCTCACCCCATCCCTTTCCCATCGAGGGAGAGGGATGGAGGCTAGCGGGCCCGGTGGCGAAGACTGCCCGCGTTCGACTATGTTACCCCGTGGTGTTCCCGAGCAGCTCGTCGTAGATCGCTTTCGCATGCTTTGCCGCTCCGCCTACCTTGCCGTCCCACCATCCCTTGGCCTTCCACCGAGCCACGATGTCGGCCAGGGCATCGCGCCGGATTGTTTCATCCTCCAGCGCCCGCACAGCCTCGGCCAGGGCCTTGCCGCGGAGCGCGTCGTCTGGTTTGACTCCGGGTTTCGCGCACAGCTCCGTGAGTTTGTCGTCCACCCACCGGGAGCGAAGCGGCAGGGCCGCCGCTTGGACCGCGGCAGCCTTGGCAGCCTGACGCGCCTGTTCCCATTCCGGCTCCTTGGCCTTGATGCAGGCCGCCCACGCACGGACCGCGTCCAGGCGTTGCTCGCAGAGGGCCTTCACCGTATCATCCTGTCGTGCGAGCCCATCTTTCATCGATGCTAATTCGACGAGGACCCAGCCGAATGGTATGAGTCCGGACGTTTGCTTCTGCTCCTTCGCCGCGAGCCAGATAGTTGTAGCCTCTCTCTCCACGCGATCCGGACGACTTCGGCCCCCCTTGATTAAAATCTTGCGCACACCGTTGAGCGTCACCGATTCGGCACCGCAGTGGCGACCTACCCGCAGCAGGAAGGCCCGGCGGTTCTCCTTCAACACGTCGGCCACGATTGTCTGGATGGCCTGACCCCACTGCCGGTCGAGCCAACCCTGCCGTTCAAGCAATTGAAGTTCGCGCTCTAAGATCGGCCGATAAAACGCCGTGCAGGCTTGGGCAATCCGCTCCATGTCGAAGCGCAAGTCCGCCGCCGGCACCTGACCCGGCTTGTTCACGTCGTCGAGCGATTGCACGTTGAGTTGGCCGACGAAGGCTCGATAACGCAGCGCGGGGACACACTCTAAAATCTGCGGGGGGCCGCTGTCCGCCCTGGTGCCACGCGGCCCAGTAGGAGCCTTCTTCCGATTGACGGCAAAGACGATCTCTGCTGCTGGAAGCTCTGCTTCGCTCTTCCACTCGGCATCGGAGAGGTGAACGAGACGCATGGGATCTTGTTCGCAGACAGGCCGTTCGTCGTAATAGCGGAAGAGTTGGGGCTTCCCCTGAAACGGATGCAGTCCCTTGTCTTCGCCTGTGTCTCGGTCACCATTGAGCTGATTGAGCAAGGCCGTGCGGATCGCTCCCTTGAGCGACGATCCGAGCAAGACGGGAAGGCGCGTGATGGGGTTGTAGGCCATCCTCCCAATCTCCAATTGGTTAATGATGCGCCGCCCCCGACCTTCTTGTTGCGCGGTTTGGCCCACCCGGTTGGTATAGAGACTGACCACGCCCGGTTGCACGGGGATCCGATGGACTGCCCAGGGGATCAGCCGCGTCCTGCGATCATAGAAAAATCGCTGCACCCCTTTGAGCATGGTGTCGTCCGGTGCGCCATTGACCAAGTCACCAAGCTGGCAGCGGTCATCGGACGAGAGGGTTTCGGCAATGGAGCCGGTGTCAAATTCGTGCAACGTGTCGCCCTCGATCACATAATTCGTCGGCTCATACGTCTGCCCTGTGCCAATATGAATCGGCGAGAGCGGTGTGAAAAAGAGGCGATAGGCGGTTAACGGCGTCATGCGGTTACTCCCGTTGGCTTGATCTTCACGCCAACCACCGGCGCGTAGCCCTGATGCACAGTGCGTGGCACGGCTCTGGAGAGGCGCCCATCGCCACCCAATCCCTGCCCGACAAACAGGCGCGGCTCGTAGGTGGCTGGTATGAGCACCGCGCCTGACGCGGCGAGCAGGAGCGGCGTTTTGAACGGATTGCCCCGTTTGACCGCCAGGTCGCCGTGGCGTCCAAAGCGGATGAAGACCTGATAGAAGCAGTACTCGGCCTTCCACGCGGCTCCCTGGGGAGCGCAGGGAGCGAGCGTCAGCCAGGCGTTGGCGCCTGACTGCGCCGGTAAGGACACCGGCTCGACCGCTTGCACCGTGAAACGCCCCAGACCGATACTGGCATCGCGGCCGAATCCAAGCTCGCCGATGTCCGACAGCGCGGTCCTCAGTTCTTCGATCGAGAGTCGGGAGTCATCGAGCACGGCATAGAGGTCGAGTTCACCCACCACATGCGGCGTGGTCTTCTGCCCTCCATTCATTGAAGTCTTCGTACCTGGCCAGTACTGGGGCATGGTGTAGGGTGCGAAGGTTTCCCCCGTGGTGCCAGTCCGCCGGTCGATGCTGTTGTGCGGCTGCGGATACTCGTCGAACCAGCCGCCTGGGAGTTCTTTCGAGGTCTGGCAAAAGCGGAGCCAGTGGGCCACGGGTTCGGTGAGCTTTTCGATCGGCATCCACTGGCGTTTCTTGACCACCTTGCGATCCAGGCCCTCCACTGGGGCGAAGTGCGAGCTCGGCAGGGCGGGACGAGGCAGATACCCGGCCGGAAGCGCATCGGAGACGACGAGGAAGGGGCGGCCCTGGGTGTATCCCTTCAGCAAGGCGGTCAGTCGTTCATCGCCATGGCGATTGCGCAGAGCCCAGCAGAGTTGGCCAAACAGCGTATCCCCCAGCGGCAGCGTGCCGAAGGCGGTGCGCGGAAGAAGACGGACGCGAATCGTCTGCATGACCGGTCCCTACGCCACGCCTAGGAGATCGGCTATCTTGAGCTTCTCCAGGACGTCTTGCCCGTCCAGCGTCAGACTGGTAAACCGCACCTTGCCGTAGCCGCGCGAGCCCGATCCGCCCAACCCCGTGAGTTCCAACAGCTTCAGGCCCTCGAACACCATGGACATGAGGTCCTCGCCGTCGTGTACTCGGATCGTCAGCGCGAAGTCGAAGGTTGCCCCAGCCGGGACTCGCTCGGTGTTCCGTGGATTCTCGGCCACACCCCGAATCCGGTCGATCATGTTTTCCATCTTGGTCTCCGTGAGCAGCAGATGGCGGCGGTTCATCTCGTCCACCCACGCGCGGGTCAAGGGACAGTCCCAGAAGGCCAGACGGGTCGGGCCGATTTCTTCGACTAGGTCCTGATCGCCTCCCGCTCCTTCAGGGGCACCGCCGAAGAGCCGGAGCAGATTCTTTGCCTCCGCGCGAATATCGGCCTGGAGATTTCCGATGTGCCCAAAGCCTAGCGGTTTACCTTCCGTGATTCCCACCACGCCCAGGCGCCATTCCAAGAGGCTTCTGATCTTGCCTTTGATCGACGAGCCGGGAATGTATGGCTCCCCGGTCTTGGGATGTTTGATGACGGGATTATCGGTCCCGCCAATGTGCATCTCGGTATTGCCGGAGCCAATGTGCAGACCCGTGACGAGCTCCAGCACGCCTGCCATCTTGCGAATCGCAGTCAGTTGCATGGCATTTGTCTCCTCTCTTCAATCGCGATCTTGGCTTAGCTGCTTATAAAAGCCCATAAACGCTTCCCAGAAGAGTTTACAGACCGTGAGAGATTCCGGGTCTTTCACTTCGCCTAAGGTGTGGTGCATAAGATTTACAAAGGTGTCGTCTACAAGTCTTGGTTTACGGCCAGCGGCATAAGCCACTTTTGCGTTGATCATGCGGATGAAGGGCAGATATTCCTGAAACTTCGACTGCTGTTGTGCCTGGGTAGCGAAATGTGCGACACGCCCTTCCCAGAGCAAGAGTTCATCATAAAAGCGTCTGAGCTGCGTGGGCTTGTTACAATAGCGGTCTGGGGCATTGGCTACTCTTTGAGCTGCCTGCTTGGCAACGCTGTTGAACAACTCGGGGTCGAGAGGCTTAGCGAACCGGATGCGGCTCACATCTAGTTGTGGAGGCTGCGAGTGGGACGGCCGTGGTCCCTCGCGACGGCCTGGGGATGGTTGCGGTTGCGGTGTCGGTTGCGACATGATGACCTCCCTTTGTTACGAGCTGCGTTGGTGATACATGTGGATAGACAGGGCGATCTTGTACGCCGCCCCGTGCTTCCCGATCCCGTTGCCGACGATTTCATCCGCCAAGGCTTCCTGCCGCTCACGGCGCCGGCGCTCGATGTCCGCGCGGTTCGCTCCTCGCCGAATCTTGGTTTCGACCAGCCGGCGAGTCTGATAGGCAAACCGAGAATGCCAGATGGCATTCTCCGGTCGCTCCCTCACCTTTCCTGCCATCTCCGTCAAACCCAGCAACTCGTAGAGATAGCCTCGGGTGAGGTCGTGTTCGCGCGCCAGGGTGGTCAAGCGTTCCTCACACCTCAGCAAGTCTTCGAAGCGGTCCCAGGACACAGCGAGACCGAAGCAGGTGACCGCGTTCTTGCGGATCGCTCGCCCGTCGGGTTGCGTCTGCGCATAAGCTTTCGCACCATCGAGTGCCTCTTCCGCCAGACTCGCCAGCTCGCGAATCGGCAGGCCAGGCTTGGTCATCGAGAGCCCGGCTGAAAAATGGAGGTCTGGATTGTGAGCCGCATAGGTCTGAAATGCCTCTCTCATTCGGGTCGCCAGCCGTATCATGGACCGCCACGGCCCGATCAAGAAAAAGTCATCGCCCCCGGCGAACACGGTATAGGTATTGGGGAACTCGCTTCGGCAACACCAGGGCAGCCAGATCGCAAAGAAGGCATTCATCTGGCGAGACAATGCCGCCATCTTGGCAAAGGTGGGCTCCCCGAGACCCTTCTGGAAGATCAGTCCGAGGTTGTCCACGTCGCCTTTCAGGGTCATCAGCGCTTCCACGCCGATCCACCGATTCGGCTTCGCTGAATCCCGCTGCCGATCGTCCAGGGCCAGGTGATTGAGAGTCTTCACGTCGCCGAGCGTGGGTGGCTCCACGTCCCGCAGCCCATCATACCGGTCTTGGTTCTGCAGGTCGCTGTCCTGGAAACGCGACACATAGGCGTTGATGTAGCGGCGGGCGTACCCGTTCCACAAGGCCTGGTCCGCACTCGCCGGCAAGGAGAAATCCCAGGCCCGAACCAAGTTTCCGGATTCCGCCTCGCGCCCGAATCGACCCGTGATGTCCTCGTCGGCTGTAAAGCTCACCCAGTAGCCGAAGAGGGGAATATGGAGCGTGTGGTGATTAAGCGGATGGCGGGTGATCAAGAGGCGTTCGAAGCCGGTCAGGGATTTCCCCGTCCGTATTTGATCAGCGGCCAGTTCGCTTACCCAGACGTCTCGCTGGTCATCGAGTCTCTCGGTGGCAGGCGATCTTCCGTCAATTTCGCACACGCCTTTGTCCCTGTCGAACCGATCGAGAAACCCAGCAAACACAGCTTGAGGCGAGCCCGCACGGCAGAGAGCGAATCGCTGGAGTTTTGCGGCTTCCAACTGCTCGAACAGTCGCTTCATCAGATCACGGAAAGGACTGCTTCCTCGGTCGCCTTTGCGAAAATCGGACGCCGCCGCCTCTAGCCACGCCAGCCCGATCCCTGACTGGCCGAACGTATGAGCCAGAAACCACTCGTCGATCTCACGTTGAACGGCTTGAAGTTTCTCGACCACTCCCGGTGCATTCGGCGCGACGATGAGAAACTTCCCGGCTGCGTTGGTCACCTGGCTTGTGCAAGGCAGGTCCAACGCTTCGAGTACCTTGAGCGCGGCACATTCCGTGAGGAGCGACACATAGAACGATCGCCCTCGGAGCAGTTTGGCGGCTTGGCGCTGCGTCTCGCCGCCGGTCGCGAAGATGAACTCCTGAATACCCCAGAAGTCGCCTTGAATGAGGAGAAACTTGGGCGCGTTCCAGGCTGCTTGCGATTCGGCTGAATCGGCTCGTTGACGGTCCCACATGGCCCGCAGTTGGTCCCCCGCCGAAGCGGAACTGTCGCCGCGGTCGTGGTGCCAGCGCCAGAGTGCCGTGCCGAGTGCCGCCACCGCCTTGGCATGATCGTACAACGAGACATCCGGCTTAACGCCAAACGCCGTGGCGGCAGGAATGGCATGGGTGAAGGTCAGCCAACAGCTTTCGAAGTGGTCGAGCCAGAGGGGCAGTTGGCGGCGATGCGATCGAGGAATCGCCTGGAGTCCGGCCACAAACTGGTTCCAGAGCCCACGGTATTCTCGCTGCGCGGCCTCATTGTCATCCCGCTCGCATTTCTCAGCCGTCTCGGGGAAGATAGCCGCAGGTGAAAGCGGTTCGAGGCGGTAGCGCCAGGCGAGCTGCCGGGTGGTCGTCGGTTCAAGACTGATTTGTTCCAGCAGGGTGAGCTGCCTTGCGGTGTAGTGGTTCTTCTTCGTTTCGGTGCGCTCTCCAGCCTCGTTATACGCGGCGAATTGCTCCCGCTCGAAGCCTGAGGCGAGGCGGTCGGCCGTGGCGATGACCCATTGCAGGAAGGTCTCCGGACGATGGTGCTTGGCCGCCGCATTGATGATGGAGTCGTCTGCATCCTTCTGTCCCCAGGGGGCGAATGGTTCCATGTCTTCGCCGACGAGTTTAGGAAAATGCTGTTCCAGGAGATCCATCGCGATGGCTGTGTAGGCGGCGTGGACGTGGGTCCGTCGTCCGTTGAATTCCGGACAATAGAGTGGCGTATTCAGATCGAGTCGGGTGTTGCCGTGCGCATCACCTTGGTGTTCGTCCTCCAGTATCCGAGCCCGTTCCGCGAACTTGCCCAGATCATGCAGGAGCGCGGCGATCGCCACGCGAGAGCTAGCATCGAGAAGTCTGGTCATGGCAGGTGCTCCCGTGAGGCTCGTGCGTTACGACCGTTCCCACCCGTGTGCGCCCCCGGGTGTTCGGCTTGGCATGGCTTACAATTTATCATTTATCATGGCGTGCGTGGCTGTCCACTTCGGCAACGTTGTCAGGACGCCGGTGTCGAGAGATCTTAT
>CAZTUO010000177.1:0-6967 GCA_964616355.1 uncultured Nitrospira sp. | reverse complement strand
TGGTCGTCGCGCTGGACGCCGACGTCAAAAACTCGACCTACACGGACAAGTTCGGGAAGCGCTTTCCTGACCGGTTCTTCGAAACCTTCATCGCCGAGCAGAACATGCTGGGCGCCGCGGTCGGGCTGGCGGCCTGCGGCAAAATCCCCTTCGCTTCGACCTTCGCCTGCTTCTTCACACGCGCCTACGATTTCATCCGGATGGCGGCTATCAGCCGCTCGAACATCAAGCTCGTCGGCACGCACGCAGGCGTGAGCATCGGCGAGGACGGGCCGTCCCAGATGGGACTGGAGGACCTCGCGATGATGGCGGCTCAGCCGGACGTGGTGGTCCTCTACCCTGCCGACGCGGTCTGCACCTATCGCCTCGTCGAGGCCGCCGCGGCACACCGGGGGCTCGTCTACATCCGGACCGGTCGGCCCAAGACGCCGATCCTGTACGGGAACGACGAGCGCTTCCCGATCGGCGGCTCCAAGGTACATCGGCAGAGCCCCGCGGACAGACTGACGATCGTCGCGGCCGGCGTGACCGTCTTCGAAGCCCTCAAGGCGCAGGAGCAGCTCCAGGCGATGGGCATCCCGGCCCGGGTCGTGGATCTGTACAGCATCGTCCCGATCGACCGTGCCACGTTGCTGGACTGCGCCCGGGCGACCGGCGGGCGGCTCCTGACCGTCGAAGACCATTACGCGCACGGGGGGCTGGGCGACGCGGTGCTGGCGGCGGTCGGCAGCGAAGGGGTCCGTGTCCACAAGCTCGCGGTCCAGGAGATTCCCCACAGCGGCAAGCCGGACGAGCTGCTCGACCGGTACGGCATCAGCGCCCGAGCGATCGTCGAGATGGCCAAGCGCATCCTGTGACGGGCGCGCCGGCATGAAGAAGGCTGATCCGCTGAGCCAGATCCCCTTGTTCCAGGCGCTCTCTGCGCAGGACCGGCGCCGCATCGCCGGCGAGCTCGTCGAGACCTGCTACCGGCGTGATCAGTTCATCTTCCGCGAGGGGGACCCTGCCGACTACTTCCACATCGTCAAGGACGGTGCTGTCAAGTGCGTCAAGACCTCGCCGGAGGGCAAGGAAGTCACGCTCAAGGTCCTGCTGCCGGGCGACCTCTTCTGCTGCGAGGCGGCGGTCTTCGATGGCGCGTCCCACCCCGGCTGCGCCCAGCCGATGGGCGACGTGACGATTCTCCGTTTGAGCAAAAAAACCTATTTTGACGTGATCCGGCGGAATCCCGACGCGGCTCTGGAGGTCATTAAGTATCTCGGAAGCCGGTTGAACGAGGCGCAGGAACAGGCCAAGGTGCTGGCCCTGGATCGGGCCGAGCAGCGGCTCGCCTCCCTGCTCGTGAGCCTCGCGGGCAGGGCCGTGGCGCCGGACCCTGAAGGGCTGCGCCTGACCATCCGGCTGACGCGGAAGGACCTTGCGGATATGGCCGGCATCACTGTGGAGACCGCTATCCGCATTATGAGTCGGTTCCGGCGCGCGGGGCTGGTCTCGGGAACCGCCACGCGCCTGGTCATCACGGACTTGGCTGGCCTCAAACGATTGACCTCCGACGCCGCCGCGGCTCGCCCTGCCCCGACCGCGCGACCGCCGCGTCGTCAAACATGATCTTCGTCATAGTCTTCACGCTCTGCGCTCCCCTAGTATGCTCCTGACAGGCCCGATTCCGTTTCCTGGCAGGACCGAGCATCATCCTTCTGGAGGTGAACTATGCTGCGGGTATCGCTGAGCGCCGCAACCCGGCGCCCCCTCGTCTGGGGGCTGACCCTCGCCCTCTCGATCAGTACATGCCTCATCGCCGTCCCGGCAAGCTCGGCGAAGTCCCACGAAGTCCAGATGACCGCGGTCGAGACCGATCTCGTGGTGAGCGGCGACGGGACCCGGTTCAAGGCCTGGACCTTCAACGGTCAGATGCCCGGTCCGGTCATCCGGGTCACCGAAGGCGACACGGTCCAGTTTACCCTCCACAACCCGAAGGGCAACGTCTACCCCCACTCGATGGACTTCCACGCGGCCGAGATTGATTTTCTCAAGAACTACCGGGCGATCAACCCCGGCGAGTCTATCAACTACACTTTCGTCGCCAAGAAGCCAGGCGTCTTCTTCTACCATTGCGGGGCGCCGCCGATGATCCAGCACGTGGCCCGGGGCATGTTCGGCGCGATCATCGTGGATCCGAAGGACGCGGGCGCCTGGCCGAAGGCGGACCGCGAGTACGTGCTGATCCAGTCGGAGCTCTATCTGAAGAGCCCCGACGATGTCCCTGCCATGTTCGAACGCAAGGCCGACCACGTCATCTTCAACGGCGGGATCTTCAAGTACCATCCCTTCGTGACGGGCGGAAAGCCCCTGGAGGCAAAGCCGGGCGAGCGGATCCGGATCTACTTCGTGAACGCCGGGCCCAACGAGTTCTCGGCGTTCCACCCGATCGGAGAAATCTGGGATGCGGTCTACGAGAGCGGGAATCCCGCCAACCGGCAGATCGGCGTCCAGACCGCTGTCGTCGCGCCGGGCAGCGCTGCCACCTTCGACCTTGTGGTGGAGTCGCCGGGCGCCTACCCGCTGGTGACGCATTCGCTGACGGGCGCGCTGCGCGGCGCGATCGCGGTCCTGGTCGTCTCGCCGGACGCCAAGCCCGCGCCGCTGATGCCCGCCACGCCCTGGACGCCGGAGCTTCCGGCGGGTGAGATCACGCCGTCGAATCCGTGACGGGGGCTGAAGGCGCGGTCAGGAGGGGTTGGGGGCGACGAAGACCAGGACACGGAGGCGCCCCGTCGTGTGATTGCGGACCCCGTGCTCTTCCCCCGCGGCCGCCAGGGTGCCCTGGCCGGGCCCCAGCACGCGCTCTTCGGCCCCGACTCGAAACGTGCCCTGGCCTTCCAAGACGAGGTAGACCTTGTCCTGATCTCCGTGCACGTGGCCTTGCTGCTCCTGGCCTGGTTCAAAGCAGTACACGTCGCAGAAGAACCGCGGGGTTTGAAAGATGTTGTTCTTCTTCATCTTATCAGCGTTAAACTGCTGATAATCGGAGAGACTAATGACTTTCATTGCATGGGCTCCGTGAGTCCGGCCGTGCCGCGGCCCTCCGGTGCTCGATCGTCCGGATGAGGCTATCCACGGGCACCAGGTGGCGCGCCAGGCCGAGTTCCTTGGTCGGCACCCCCATCGCCAACCCTAAGAGCTGGGGCAGGTGGAGGATCGGCAGGTTGAGGGCGGTGTTGACCGCTCGGCCGGCCCGCTCCTGGTAGATGTCCAGGCTCATGTGGCAGAGCGGGCACGGGGTGACCATGCAATCCGCCCGCTCCTCCTTCGCCTCCTTCATGTTCCGGCCGGCCATCGCCACCGCGATCGCCTCCTTTTCCAGGATCACCGGGAAGCCGCAGCACTTCGTCCGGCCGGGATAGGCCACGGCTTCGCCGCCCACCGCTCGGATGACCCGTTCCAGCGAGGTGGGCTGCTCAGGATCGTCGAAGCCGAGGTCCCAGGACGGCCGCAAGATGTAGCAGCCGTAGAAGGGAGCGATGCGCCACTCGCTCAGCGGGACCCGGACCTGCTCCGCCAGCCGGCGGAGCCCCACTTCCCGGACGACGATCCATAAGAGGTGCTTGACCTGCACCTTGCCCTGGTAGGCCAAGCCATCCTGCCCCAGCAACCGGTTGATCCGCTCCAGCAGTCCTGGCTCCGTCTTGAGACGCCGGTTCGCGGCGCCCATGACGCCCTGGCAGGTGCCACAGATCGTCATCACGTCAAGCCCGAGCTGCTCGGCCTGCGCGAAGGTCCTGGCGCTCAGCGCCAGCGCGACGTCCGGATCGGCCTCCCCTACCACACCCGCGCCGCAGCAGGAGGCCGCGGCCAGCTCGATCACCTCGATGCCCAGCCGGCCGATGACGGCCATGGTGGACTCGTATAGCTCGGGCGTCGCGCCCTTGGCAGCGCAACCGGTGAACAGCGCGTACTTCAACAGCACGGACGCCTCCTGCTGACGGCTGGGCCCGGGACGGGTCGCGGGCGTATCACAGGCAGTATAGCGGGACGGTCGCCGGAAGTCACTGGTCTGGAAGGGCCGCAGCGACGGCCGCGGACTGGGAACCAGACGGGCCTGCGCGCGTTACAGGCGGACCAGGGTGGGTCCGAGGTGCTTCGGGGACAGAAGGAGGGTGGTCAGGACCTCGGCGGGCACCGGGCCGCTGAAATAATAGCCCTGCAGCTCATGACAACGTTGGGCGCTGAGGAAGCCGGCCTGCGCCTCGGCCTCCACGCCTTCGGCGACGACCGTGAGGTTCCGGCAACGGCCCAGCGTGATGACCACCTGCGCGATGGCGGTGTCGGCTTCGCTGCCGACGATGTCGCGGACAAAGGACTGGTCAATCTTGAGCGTCGTGATCGGGAGCTGCTTGAGGTAGCCCAGCGAGGAGTATTCGATCCCGAAGTCGTCAATCGAGATCCGTACGCCCAGCGCGTGTAGCGCCTGGAGCATCGCCACGGTCCGCTCGCGATCCTTGATCAGGAGGCTCTCCGTCAGCTCCAGCTCAAGCGAGGAGGGGCTGAGGCCGGTCTCGTCGAGGATTCGGCGGACCAGATCCACCAGGCCCGCATCCCGGAACAGCCGCCGGGAGAGATTCACGGCCACCCGAAGCCCGGCATGGCCGCCAGCTTGCCAGGACCGGGTCTGGGCGCAGGCCGTGCGAAGCACCCACTCGGTCATCGGGACGATGACGTCCGTCTCCTCCGCGAGCGGGATGAACGTCGCCGGAGAGACGAGCCCGCGCTCGGGGTGCTGCCACCGGATCAAGGCCTCCACGCCACTGATGCCCCGGGTGTGCGCGTCCACGATCGGCTGGTAATGGAGCACGAACTCCTGCCGATGCAGGGCGCGGCGCAGCTCGGACCCCAGCCGCAGGCGCTCCAAAGCCCGCTCGTGCATGTCGGCCGAGTAAAACCGGAAGGTGTTCCCTGTCGCCTTGGCCGCGTACATCGCCGTGTCAGCGTGCTGGATCAGCGCGTCGGCGTCGGTCGCGTCGGTGGGATAGAACGCGATCCCGATGCTGCCGGTCAGCGCGATCTCGTGCCCCTCGACGGTGCAGGGCTGTGCGGTGACGTGGAGAATCTTCTGCGCTATCCGCGAGGCGTCGTCGGGCGTTCCGACGTGCTCCAGCACGAACGTGAACTCGTCCCCGCCCTGCCGCGAGAGCACGTCGCTTGCCCGGACACAGGTCGCCAGCCGCTCGGCGATGACCTTGAGCACGACATCCCCCTGCTGATGTCCCAGGGTGTCGTTGACGAGCTTGAACCCGTCCAGGTCGAGGAAGAAGACGGCCACGTGGGCCTTGATTCGGCCGGCGCGGCTCAAGCTCTGTT
Organism: uncultured Nitrospira sp.; assembly: GCA_964616355.1. Classification (GTDB taxonomy): domain Bacteria; phylum Nitrospirota; class Nitrospiria; order Nitrospirales; family Nitrospiraceae; genus CAZTUO01. Next base: position 1,609 of record CAZTUO010000177.1, on the reverse strand, counting down.
TGAGGAGCTCCATGAACAGGCGCCGGTTGGGCAGCCCGGTCAGGCAATCGTAATAGGCCAGCTCCCGCAGCCGGGCCTCGGTCTGCCTCCGCTCGGTGAGGTCTTTCATGATCTCGGCCAACCCGACCGGTGCTCCAACGGCGTCCTTCACGACCATCGCGGTCGCGGCGACAGGCACCTGGGTTCCGTCGCGGCGCAGGATGTCCTTTTCGAACTCCGCCGCCTCGCCAGTCCGGAGCACGCGCTCGAGCATCTGCGCCTCCCGTTCGCGATGGTCCGCCGTGGTCACGTCCCGGCAGGTCTTCGAGAGCAGCTCCTCGCGGCTGTAACCGGTCAAGAGCAAGAACGCGCCGTTGACGTCGAGGAGCCGCCCGTCGAGCGCCACGTAGCCGATCGCGTCCTTCGAGCCCTCGTAGATACCGCGGTAGCGCGCCTCCGCGTCGTGCAGCGAGGCCTCGATGGCCCGTCGCCGCCAGCCGAGGACCACGATGATCCAGAGCACGCCGACCGACAGCCCGCGGTCGCCGAGCGCGACCCAGGAGAAGGGCTCCGAGGGGGTGGGTGAGTGGAAGAGCGAGGGGGGGACATGGACCAGCGGCACGCCGAGACCCAGCAGGGTGCAGGCGCCCGCCGTGACGAGCGCCTCTCGTTTCGGATGGCGCGCCAGCGCCAGCAGGACTGGCGCCAGGTACAGGAGCCCGCCGGAGGTCCAGGACGGGAGGGCCAGGTCGAGCGCGACCGCCGCCCCGGTGACGGCCAGGAGGGCCAGGACACGGAGCTGCCGGCCGCTCCGCTCGGCCGGTCCCTGCTCTCGACCTGTCGCGGAAGCGGCCCGCCAGGCGCTGAGCCAAGCGGAGGGACAGGTGAGTGGCGGTCCTTCGGTGGCGCTGGGCATCGGCCCATCCTCCAGGGGGCTCAGCGGAACAAGCGGACGCGGGCAAAGGCAATCTTTCGCGCCGCGCCGTTCCCCTCCCCACGGTAGCCGGGTTCCGGCAGCCATGGAGCGCCGGGGGGCTGGCCGTTGTAATAGGCGCGCGCCGCCTCGACGAACCGAAGCATGACTTCCGCTTCCTGTTGCTCGGACAGCGCGAGGCAGCGCGAGTAGGCTTTGACGTAGGCCTTCGCGAACAGGAGTGCAGGCGGAAGCTTGGTGAAGTCGTTCTCCTCCAGCGCCTGGAGGTAGACCTGGTGAATACGAGTCCGCTGCGCGATCCCCTCCAGCGACAGTCCCCGTTCCTCCCGCAGCCGCTTGAGCCATTCTCCAAGTGAGGCGCTCATGGCTCTTCCCTCCTGCACCGAGGCGTTGCAGGGAATATGCCTCGTCGTGGGAGATCGGCGAGCGTGGAAATTCGTCAGAGAATCAAGCGGTTCTCTCAGGCAGCCGCCAAAGGCCTAGGGGAAAATGCCAAACCTGCACATCGGAGGGACGTAAATTGTTCGGCGGGCCTGTCCCAACAGGGACGATCGTTACCCCTTGATGTTGCCGAGGGGTCTCAGCTCGGCCACCTTCTTTGTGATCCCGGCCCGGTCCACCGTCTCGACCACGTCGGAGATGTTCTTGTACGCGAAGCCAGCCTCCTCAGCCAGGCCGGCCATCGAGACGGCCTTG
>CAZTUO010000176.1:3897-6979 GCA_964616355.1 uncultured Nitrospira sp. | reverse complement strand
GACCACACGTCCATCTGGAATCAGAAGCCCCGAAGGGGCATGCGGCTCCATTGGGACGGCAACATTGACGTGCTGGAGGAGCGGAACATCATCGCGGGCCTCGTCGTCAACGGCCCCAACCTCGAATGCCTGGATACCCAACGCCTGGACCGGATCAACAACTGGATTGACGGCCGCCCGGCGCCGCGGTTCGATGATTTCGTCCCTCCGGATCAGCTCCAGGAGACCTATGGCGTGACCCTCGTCGAGCGCAGGGAACGGGGCCGGCTGATCTTTCAGCATTGGTGCGCGGCCTGCCATGCCGAGGGTGGCGAACGGGTCGGCCGGGTCGAGCCGCTCGACGGCGGCGGCACCCACCTTCCTGGAGAGGACGGCGCGGCGGCGCCGCTCGACACCGATCCGGCGCGGATGCTGACGTTCACGGCGGAGTTGGCGAACGCCCTGAACACGGTCGGGACCGATCAGTGGAGGCTCAAGAGCTTCAAAGCCCAGAAGGGTTACGTCAACATGCTGCTGGACGGCCTCTGGCTGCGCGCGCCCTACCTCCACAACGGCTCAGTGCCGACCCTGCGCGATCTGTTGAACAAGCCCTGCGTCGGCGAGGACAAGCCCTCCTGCCGGCCCAGCACGTTCCTGCGCGGCCAGGACCTCTATGACTGGAAACGCGTGGGCTTCAAGCACGAGCTGACGATCGAGGCGGGCGACGTCCTGGACATCACGGTCCGAAACGCTCTGCCGGTCACGTCATTCGCTGTCCCGTCCAACAGCGTCGTCACCGTCTCCGGTGCGACGGTCAACGTGTTGGGGCTCACGGCCGACGAGGCCGGCCGAGCCCTGCTCGCGGAACAGAAGTTTCAGGATCTCGTCCGGTGGCACAAGGGACCCCTTGATGAAGAGCGGCGCAAGGCCTTCAGAGTCAGGGCGCACCAGGACGTGCTCGAGGAGGCCGCGACGATGCTCCGGACCGAGGGCAAGCTGCCCCCGCAGGAAGCTCAGGAGTGGGCCCGCAAACAGGCTCCTCGGATTACGGTCACGATCCACAAGAAGGTTCCCCCAAGGCTGTTTGAGTTCCGGACCACGCTGCCGGGCAACAGCAACCGGGGCCATCTCTACGGCACCGACCTCGCGCCCGAGGACAAGGACCTGCTGATCGAGTTTTTGAAGACGCTGTGAGGGAAAGCCCCGCGCCATGGTCGAGAACCGCTTGAACGAGGACCAAGCTGCGCGGCGCCGGCGCCGGCGGGCGACAACGGTGCTGGGCCTGCTGATGGTCTTCAACCTGCTCGCGCTCGGCCCCGTGGCACTCAAAGCGCTGAAGGGCGTGCCGGTCACCTACGAGTCGTTCGAAGCGCACTTCAAATACGGCTCGGTCGGATCCGACAATCTGAAGGCAGGCCTTCCCTATTGGTTGTTCCGGGTGCTGCCTCGCGTCTTTCCCGACCGACTCCCGGACGACGGCAGACCGGGCTATGAAGCCTTCGGCTTCGTCGTGGAGCGCGCCCCGGAGGATCACCGCCCGCTCATGGATCGGCCCGTCGGGTTTTCCAAGCGCCGGGTCGGCATCCGGATCAAACGGCTCGGCGTGGACTGGGGCCTCGATCTGGTCGGGCTGAACTGCGCCCTCTGCCATGCCGGGACCGTGCGAACGTCGGCATTGGAGCGCCCGCAGGTGATTCTCGGCATGCCCAGCCCGACCGCCGACGTAGAGCAATTCTTCCAGTTCCTGTTCGAAACGGCAAAGGACCCGAAGTTTTCGCCGGACACGATGCTCGGCGCCATCGAGAAGAAGAGAGGAGAGAAGCTGGGAGCCCTTCAAAAGGCCGGATACTGGTTCCTCACGTACTTGGTCCGATTCGAGATCCAGAAGCTGGAAAAGAAGTTCTGCTTCATTCATGCGGTCACGCTCGCCGACTGTCCCCGTGAATTGACCAAATTGCCGGCGCCGGCCGGGCCCGGCCGCATTGACACCTGGGGCCCCTATAAGGTCTTGCGGCTCCAGGCCTGGCCGGCGCTCCACGAGCGGCCTTGGACCCTCCTGGGGCTCGACACGTTGGCGAGACTGTACGACTCGATCGCCGACTTGACCCCGGCTTGGTTCGAGTCGCCCGACCAGCCCAACGGCCGCGTGCCCGGGTTCGCCGATGCCCTGGCGGTCTGGAACCTCGATATGCGGTTGGGACGCGGATTTCACTGGGATGGCAACACGGTGCTCCTGACCGAGAGCGGGATCACCGCCGCGGCGGGGTCCGGTGCCACCCCGGCGACGCTGGACAAGCAGGCGTTGGATCGGATTGCGGTCTGGGCCCGGACCGCTCAGCCGCCCAAGTTCCACGAGTATTTCGGGGAGGCGACGCGGGCCGCACTGGTGAAGCAAGGCCAGCGCCTCTACGACCAATACTGCGCCTCGTGCCACAGCCCCACCGGAAGCCGCTTCGGCCTGCAGGAGCCCATCGAACGGATCGGGACGGACCCGAACCGGCTGGAGGCGTTCACGGAGGAGCTGGCGGAGAAGCTCAACCGGTACGGGAAGGGGTACGCGTGGCGATTCCGCCATTTCAAGCTGAGCCGGGGCTACCGCAATCTTCCGCTGGACGGCCTCTGGCTGCGGGCGCCGTATCTGCACAACGGCTCGGTGCCGACCCTGCGCGACCTCTTGAAAAGGCCCGCGGACCGCCCCAAGCGGTTCTGCCGCGGCACCGACCTGTACGATTGGGAGAATGTCGGATTCATCTCCGCTCCCACGGCGAAGGATGAGCGCAGACCGTGCGGCGATCGGTTCCTGTACGATACCGGCGTCAGAGGCAACGGCAATCAGGGCCATGATTTCGGCACCGACCTCGACGAGGCTGAGAAAGAAGCGCTCCTGGAATACTTGAAGACGCTATGAGCACCCTCCTCCCAAGGATTGTCATCCCACGGAGCGACCCGCCTCTTCTCCCGGCTTGCCCGAGGCCGCCGGACAAGGCAGAGTGTCGATGCCGACGGAGGCCGGCCGCATGACGTCGCTGCTCTCGAAGGATCATCCGATCACCGAACGGCCCTTCATGCTCTACCAGCCGTTCGGGCGGGGACCAGACGGCCG
>CAZTUO010000176.1:0-3887 GCA_964616355.1 uncultured Nitrospira sp. | reverse complement strand
ATTCACGACCTCAGCGGCGTCGTCATCCGGGCGTCCGTCGAGCACCTGGAAGACGTGATGAGCCGACGAGGGGGACCGGACGCCGGGCGCCGCGCCGTGGCGGAACATGTCCGACGCTTGAACGAGCGGATCCAGGATCCGGCCTTCCACGTGACGGAAGAGCTTCTGAAGAATCCCTGGAACGGCTACTCGTGCGAGTTTTCGGCGTTCAACGGGCAGTTCTGCCTGGACATCTCCGGGGATCGGCGGTTCAACTTCCAGATGGCCAGGGAGAAGGCGATCTCGCACGTCATCCAGGTGCTGGGCCGGCCCTTTTCGGTGTCGCAGATCTACAGGATGTCGGCGTACTTTTCCCAGCGGTACGCCAAGGACGCCTTCCTCGTCGAGGCCGTCTCCGTCGGCGACGGCCGTGGCCGGTTTCGCATGACGTTCAGCGAGCGCATGTGCACGCACTTCGGCCCGTACCGGCGGGCCTGCGCGTATCTGTGGTGCGACGCGGTCAAGGGCTATTTCGCGGGCGTCCCGGAGCGGTTCCACAACCTGCCGCCCGCGACCGCCGAGGATCGTCGCTGTATTGCGGAGGGGGACGACTATTGCGAATGGGAGGTGACGTGGTCCGGCGAGCGGCGGCGATCGTGGCTCCTGTTGGGCTGGGGGGCCACGCACGAATCCAGCCAGGCGAGCGCCGCGCACCCGCCGCCGGAGGCGCCGGTCCGCGCCTCTGCGTACTCCGGCGGCGCAGCCGGTCCGCGCGAGATCCCGATGGCGTCGGAACCCGTGGACCTGAAGCCCAGCGGCGCCTCCCGTCGGCTCCTGGCCTCCGTGGCCCGCCGCATTCTCCGGAGCGAAATCGCGCAGCGGGAACGACTCGTCGCGGAGCAGGTGCAGGCGCTCGATGCCCGCCACGTGGAGCTGCAAGAGGCGTATGTCCAGCAGCAGCAACTGATGGCCGACCTCCAGCGGCGGATCAACCAGCTGACCACCCTGCACGACACCGGCCTGGAGTTTACCTCCATCCTGGATCGGGAGGCGCTCCTCGACACGGTCCTGCATACCATCGTGGACAAGCTGCGCTACGACCGGGCGATGATCAGTCTCTTCGATCAGTCCCGGCAGGTCATCTCCGAGACGAGGATTCTCGGGGTACCGCCGGAGCAGGCCACCTTCGCCCGGACGATGGAAGTGCCGGTCCAGGATCCGGACAGCATCGAGGGGACCGTCCTGCTGAAGGGCGAGGCGGTGCTCCTCCGCGACATCCGGGAGGCCTGGGACCGGATGCATCCCCTCCACCGGCAGTTGGCGCAGACGATACAGGCCCAATCCGCGATCTCGGTGCCCTTGAAGATCAAGAACGAGATCCTCGGGGCGCTGACCGTGGACCGGATTGGCGAACAACCTCTCACCCAGGACGACCTGAACCTGATCGGGACGCTCGCCGCGCAGGTGGCGATCGCGCTCGACAATACCAACGCGTACCGGCAAATCGAGGAGCTGATCGCCGGCCTGGAAGCCAAGGTGCGCGAGCGGACGGCCCAGTTGGAGCGGGTCAACCAGGCCCTGGCGGCCGCGAACGAACAGCTCACGCAGATGGATCGCCTGAAGTCCCAGTTCCTGTCCCACGTGTCGCACGAGCTGCGCACGCCGCTCACCGCGATCAAGGGCTTCATCGAGAACATGCTCGGCGGGCTCGCCGGCCCGCTGACGGAGAAGCAGCAGACCTATCTGGCCAGGGTCGTCGCCAACACCCATCGGCTGATCCGCATGATAGCGGAGCTGCTCGACCAGTCGCGGATCGAGGCTGGCAAGATCGAGCTGGTGCCGAACGAGGTGGATCTGCGGCAATGCCTCGCCGAAGCCGTGGAGCAACTCCGGCCCGAGGCGCTGGCGAAGCGGCAGCGCCTCGCGGTGCGCGGGGCCGACACTCCGGTGATGGTCTGGGCGGATGCGGACCGGCTGATCCAGATCGTCACGAACCTGGTCCACAACGCCATCAAGTTTACGCCCGAGGACGGCGCGATCACGGTCGAGGTGGCGCAGGCGGACCCGCAGTTCGTGCGCGTCACCGTGCGGGACACCGGCTCCGGCATCCCGCCCGAGGCGCTCCCGCGGATCTTCGATCCCTTTTTCCGCGCCGGCGCGGAGCAGCGGGTCAAGAACCAAGGGCTGGGCCTGGGGCTCTCGATCGTCAAGACGCTGGTCGAGTTGCACGGGGGCAGTATCACGGTCCGGAGCGAACCCGGCCAGGGGACCGAGTTCTCGTTCACGGTCCCGCTACGCCCGACGCGTCGGCCGGCCAGGGCGACCCCCAGCGCGGCCGGCAAGCGCATCCTGGTCGTGGACGACGACGCCGACATCCGCCAGCTTCTCCAGGACCGCCTGACCGCAGAGGGGTACTGCGTGGAGACGGCCACCGACGGCGTGAAGGCCCTGGAGGCCTTGGCTACCCGCTCGTTCGCGGGCCTGATCCTGGATATTGGGATGCCCGAGCTCGATGGGCTCCAAGTGCTCCGGCGCATCCGCGTGACGGACCCGGCCATTCCGATCATCACGGTCACGGCCTCGGGGGCCAAGGAACGGGCGATCCAGGCCGTGAGCCTGGGCGCCCAGGCGTACCTGCTCAAGCCCTTTGACGCGAAACAGTTAAACGAGGTGAGGCACGATGGTTCGGCGCCGCGTCGGCGCCGACACAGCCGGGACCCGCGTCGCTCTCGGGCTGACCCTGTCCGTCTTTCTATACTCCCCTGTACGGGATTCAATACGAGTTTCAGGCCTCCACACCGGGATTTTTCCTCAACAGGCCTGGGACGTTCTGCAGGAAATCCACGCTGTTCCGTTCCACGCCCGGTCTGAGCCACGCCCAGGCCCCGATTTTGCTGCACGGCATGCCCTTACCTGGATCAGTCGTGACGTCCACATCGCAAGGGACCTCACGCCGGGTGCCGCATGATCGAGTCGGCCCATCTCCACTATCCGCGGGGCGAGGCCACAGCCGTGAGCGTCCTTCCCGGCCCATCCCGGGCTCCGTGCATCCTCGTCGTGGACGACGATCCGGATATCCGGGCGATTCTGCGCGACCGGCTCGAGGCCGAGGGCTACGCCGTGGAGACGGCGGCGAGCGGCGCCGGGGCGCTCGAGGCGCTGCAGACGCAGGCGTACGTCGGCGTGATGTTGGATCTCGGACTGCCCGACATGGACGGCCTCGAAGTGCTGCGACAGCTTCGCCAGTCCGATCCGGTGCTGCCGGTCATCATCATCACGGCCAACGAGCACAGGGCTCGCGAGGCGCTCGCCATGCCTCTGGCCCCCCAGGCCCTTCTCTTGAAACCCTTCGATTTCCGCCTCCTTGATCAGACGATCGCCCGCTGCTTCCAGCCAGACCGGTGAGGCGTTCCTCTCGATGCCCAGCTCGCCCTCGCTCACCTGCGCGAGAGTCTGGTGCTACCAGCACGGATTGGACACTCGATCGTACGCAATCGCCTACAGGACATATCCAAAACGATAAGCCCAGTCCGTCGCTGGCCTCGTGCCGTTCAACGAGGAGACTCGGAGACTCGTGATTCTTTTCAGGCAAGTCAACAGGTTCTGTTTCAGCCCGGCTGGCCTTCTCCTGTCTCTGTCCCCCTTGGCACTACAGTTGCTCCCTCCAAAGACGGGGGCGATTGGTAGGAACGCAGAGAGACGCATCCACCCACGAACCAGCTCAGTGAAGGAGGACTCACCATGGCTTGGGGAATTCTGGTCGCAGCGCTCACGCTCTTCGGCATGCTCGTGCTCACGATCGCCAGCCTCCTCCACGACGAGGCGGCGGCCGACCACAAGCCGGTCCGGCTCATCGAGCCGTATCCCGGAGCCAGCGCGGCGCGGCCGTCGCCGGCCGCGGAGCCGGC
>CAZTUO010000175.1:0-7004 GCA_964616355.1 uncultured Nitrospira sp. | reverse complement strand
GCACTGCATCCATCCGGAGTTTCTCGCCGACCAGCTGGAGGCTTCGCTCGACCGGCTGGGCCTGGAGACGTTGGACGTCTGCCTGCTCCACAACCCGGAATATTTTCTCTCGGAGGCCGCGCACCGCGGGCGCCGCAATCTCGACCGGCTCCGGGACGAGTTCTACGGGCGGCTGCGCATCGCCTTTACCTACTTCGAGACACAGGTCGCGGCCGGCCGGCTCCGCTGGTACGGGGTCTCCTCCAACACCTGCACGGCCAAGCCGGACGACCCGGAGGCCACGTCCCTCTCGCGCATGCTGGAGGCAGCCCGCGCCGCCGCGGCCGACGCAGGCCAAGCTGCCTGCCATTTCGGCGTGCTGCAATGTCCCCTGAACCTCTTCGAGGCCGGTGCGCTGCTGACGCCTAATACCGGGCAGGACAACAGGCAGACCGTCCTGGACCTGGCTACGAGGGAGCGGCTCGCCGTGCTCGTCAACCGCCCGCTCAACGCGATGCCGGCCACGGGACGCGGCGGCCTGATCCGGCTGGCCGACCGGCTGCCCGCGGAGCATCCCGACATGACGGAGCCGCAGGCCGCCTCGTTCGAGCAGCTCCGGGAGCGGGTGGCCAAGCTGGAGGAGGAGTTCCGCCGGGACATCGCGCCGCACATCCAGGCTGGCGGCCAAGGCGTGGCGCCCGCCGACTACTTCCGCTGGGCGGAGGAGTTGGCGCGAGTCCAGCCCCAGGTGCAGAACCTGGAGCATTGGGAGCAGATCGAGGCCCAGATGGTCGCGCCCCACCTCAACCAGGTGCTCCGGGCCCTGACCTCCTATCTGCGCGGCGACCTCGGGGATCGCTGGCAGGGTTGGCGGGATCGGTACATTCCTGAGTTGCTCGCGCTGCTCCGAGCGGTGCGCCAGGACGCGGCAGGCAAGAGCCACCAGACCGCGACCGCCATTGCCGCAGCGCTCGACCCGCTCCTGCCGACGGACAAGCGCAAGGAGTCGCTGTCCCGCAAGGCGCTCTGGGTGCTCACCAGCACCCCGGGGGTCACCTGCGTCCTCGTCGGCATGCGGAAATCAGCCTACGTGGAGGACGCACTCGCCGTCCTGCGCTGGCCTCCCCTCCCGAACCCGGCGGCGGTCTATGGAGCCGCCGCCCGGTTCCGTTAGGCCGGCATCCGAAAGAAGGCAGTAGCCAACTGCGTCTTTTCTTCGAGGCTGACAAGCGGCCACTCACTGTGGACCAAGGCAACCCAGCGCGGCATTTGCGGGCACGACCTCATCGGGCGAGCACGCGCCCGCTGCGGCTCCAATAGAAATAGACAGAGAAGTTCGGATAGAGCGCCACGATGTCGTTTTGCCCGGCGAGCGTGAAGAGCACGCCGGCCGCCCCTACGATCTGGTCCGTGAACTTGTATTCAATCGTCGGTTGGATCCCGACCAAGCCGAAGGTCCCCGGCTTGGCGCTGACCGGGTGTCCGTCGAGCCGAAAAGGCAACCCGTTCAGCCCAAGCACCTCGATCACATAGGCGAACCCCTGCGCATCATCCAGAAAATGTTCAAAAGCTAGCCGGTACTGGAAGATATCGCCGAAGGACTGGGTGACGCCTTGAGTCGAGCTGGGCGGGCTATAGGAGTAAAAGAGCCCGCCGGAGATCCGAAACGGACGGAGATTCTTCCGGAACAGCAGGGACTCGGTGAAGACCGGCGCGCCGAAGTGCGTCGCGGGCAGGCGGCCTAGCGGCGCGAAGCCGCCGGGCATGGAGGGGGTGCCGGCCCAATCGCTCGTGGGCAGGCTCACATAAAAGGCGTTCGTCAGCGTCGGCCACCAGGTGTCGTCTTGCTGCACCACGGCGCGGTATTTGAGGAACAGGGTCGTGTCGCCCACCCCGTGTCCGCTCCGTGTGGCCTGGCCGTTTCCGGACGACTGCCACCAGGAGACCTCGGAGACATACATCTCGAATTCCACGGAGTTTGTGATGCCGTAGGAGAACTCGACCTGAGGATTGACGGCCGAGAGCTGCTGCGGGAGCGACCGCGACGCACTGGCCCAGGCGTTCCCGAATTGCCCGTAGCCGATTTCACTGTAGACATAGGGGCGAATAAAATACTGCCCCTTCGGCTGGAGGTCCGCCGAGCTGACCAGTTGAGGGCCTGCCGAAAACGGGTTCCAGATCTGGCGGTACCGCGCGATCTCCTCTTCCGTCGCTGCACAGGCCGGAGTCGAGCCCAGCTTGAGGACGAAGCCAAGGAACACGATCAGGGAAATGGCAACGGTCGGGAAATAAGCCGGAGGCATAGACACGTTCTTTCATATGACGCGACAGAGAAAGTCCGCTCGGCTGAGCCCGGGGGATTGAGGAGAAAGTCACCCCGAGGATTCAAGGAGCGGTGCGCTGAAGAAGCCAGATTGCCCGTGAGAAGGGGCAGCCGGACGGGCAGAGCCTCAAATGAGGTAGATCGAGAGGAACTGGTGAAGGCGGAGAGACGAGATAGTCTGTCTCCTCTGACGATTCTCCGTGGTGACCGTGCTGACAGACATGAGCGATGCGGATTCGACAACGTCCGCTGTTCTGGAAAGAATGGGCTGGTCCTCAAGGGGCGTGGCGTCGGACCTGAGCCCGGAGGCAAGTTGCAACAACGCCTCCATGTCAAGGTCTTGGGCACAGGGCTGACGCTTCACCAAAAGCTGCAGCTCCTCGGCCAGTTCGAGGCCGCCGTAGAGCAGCCAAACCGCCAACAGACACCAGGCGATCAGGAAGAAGACGGGGAGGTGTCGACTCAAGGGCCCATGGGGGTTTCTCATGTTGGCCTTCCTCGCGCCGAGCTCGTTAAGTGCCAGTGATACGAGCATTTTCTGTGCCATTTCTGCTATCGGCAACATGAAGAAAAACAAGGTGTTGGGCTGACTGGACATGGGCAGAACGATCGCGTTCGCACAGGGCACACTGTGCGGCTCACATTGGCCACTGGAACAGGGTCGGCCTCACCACGGCACACCAAAGAAGCCAAACCCGAACAACAACAGGCACACCAACAGCGCAAGGCCGAGAATGAGCGTGGGCAATTCCCTCGCATGAGATCCCTCCCGCCCGCGATGAGCATTCCGGCACCGACGAACTGTGGAGCGAGAGTCTGGCAAGAAGGGGCTATCCTGACTGGCACACACAAACTCCTACCAGAGTCGCTTCAGTAGGAGTCATTAGTCCCACACCCAAGACACAAGGTGGGACGGTTCGTGGTGAACTCCATCACCCATGCTGGCGGCACTCGAGTGGGCGCCACGCTAGCCCGCCTGCTCAACCGCCTTGTCGTACTGTTGCTTGAGCAGCCTGAGCATGGCGTCCACGCTGTCCCGCATTTCCTGGTCAAACCACTTGGCGCCCTCCGGCTTGTTCTCGACCTTGAAGATCTCACGCAGGATGTTGTCCCGGGTCTGGATGAGGTCCAACACAATGGGTGGTGGGTTCGGCTTCCCTTTGAGCATCTCAATGAGGGCGTCGGCTTTCTTCAGGAGCTGATCCACCTGCGCCCGGTAGGCCTTGGGGTCTTTGGGAAGGCCTTCGATCGTCAAGGTGTCGGCGGCCAGCGCGACGCCGAGGCTGCCGACGAACAGCCCCACCCCGAACACCGTGCTACAGAGACGGTTCCTCCTCATAGAAATCCCTCCTTGTTGGTGCACAGGCCTTTCTACGGGACGGCCGGCGGTTGCGGGACGTCCCGGGCGAGCACTTCGCTGAGCAACAGGTCGAGATCCTGGCTCATCAGGTTAACATCCGCCTCCAACAGGTCGAGCATCGCAGCGCGAGCCCGCAGCTCCTCGATCGTGTAGGCTCCACCTTCCCCGAAAAAAAGCGCGATCCTCCGCCGCTCGGTTTCCGACCCCGGGTCGCCCAGCCGGCCGTCCTGGCGCCAACGCGCAATGAGGGACTCTCGAAGAGAACGTCCGGTCGGGTCCTCGCCCAACGGGCGACTCAGGTAACGCCACAGGGAAGCGGGCATGAGGGATGACTGGCCCGGCCCTTCCCAGATCTCCCGCAGGAGATTCCGCTCGCGCCGGAACTCGTACTCGACGGTTCCCCAAATGGCCCCCAGGCCAAACCCCGTGGCCAGCACGCCTCCTGAGATGCCGCCAGCGGCAGCGGCAGTGTCTTGGCCAGCGAGGCTCAGTCCTCCCGAGAGGATACCCACCAGCCCATCGCCGACAATCGCGACGACGGTCATGTACCGAGTCCGTTTTTCTCGCTCCTCCTGCAGCCGGTCGGCCAGTTGATCGGCGCGTTCCTCCTCACAGTCGGCCTCCGCTGCAGTTTGCGCCACATCGAGAAATCCCAGCAACACCCGGTCCGACAGTTGTTGGCGCGCCCAAAGCAGCCGCACCAGGGCCCCCTCCACGCCGCGCGCGGCCGCCTCCTCGAGGACTGGCAGGCTCACCAGCAGTTCGCGCGCCCCGATCGTGTCTGCGATCGCCACGGCCTGGGGCGAAAAGGCTGCGAGCGAGAAACCGCCACGCGCCGCCCCCGCATGAGCTGGGCGCAGCCGCGGTAAGTGAGCGACGGGGGCCTGGCGCAACCGGCTATGCGGCGGCCCGCAGAGGCGCTCGATGGCAGTCGGCACAGCGGGGGCCGCAGGCGGCCCGGCCTGGCTTCCTGCACATCCCGCCGTGACGCAGAGGATCGCGGCAACCCCGCTATCTGTCGAACGGACCCGCGCAAACTCAATACACTTGATTGTGGGGAACCTGCTCTCGGTATTCGCGGGCACGAGCCTCCGCCTCTTCCGCCTGAGCCCGTAGCGCCCTCGCCAAGTCCTGCTTTCGTTAGACTTCTTCGGCGTAGCGATCGCCTCGTTGCACATACCAGGCGGCCTCACGCTCGAAGCGTCCGGCCCTGGCGCGCAGCTCAGCGGCCTGCCGGCGGTACTGGAACGCCTTTTCGCTCGGGCTCTGGGCAGGGACCGAATCCGGCGCGGCCGCGTGGGGCTCAACCCCGGCGACGCAACCCATCACCATCATGGGAAACAGGGCCAATCCGAGCAAGGCGCGGACAGGATCCCGTGTCAGGGCTGAGACCTCCTCTGTTCGTGAGCCAGAACGGCTTTCCTTCGACGGGAAGCGCGCCCTGCCTCGCCAGACACAGTCCTGGCAAACAGGCAACCGTCATCCCACCGCATCGTCGCTGCACGAGCAGTCATTTGGCCCAAACCGGCCCACTTCCGCCCAGCCATGATCGATTCCACACAATCAGGACAGCGCGAACAACTACGCCGCACGGCGGGGCAGCCTCGCTCGGACAGCGGCAAGACTGCCTCTATCGGGTCACAGCGTCCAGCCCACAAGCCAGGCCAAAAACGACAGCACGATCCCGGCCACGACGGTAAACACCGGCGCCAGAACCGTGACGATGTCCGAAGCCTGTCCGCTTCTCATTGGAAACCTCCTTTCCCAGCAGGGTTATTTGACGACCAGTACGGAACAGGGGGCCAGCCGCGTCAGGTTCACCGACGTGCTGCCCCATTGCGTGGCGGAGAGCTTGGAATGGCCGATGAACCCCACCACGAGGAGATCGAAGCCGTGCTCCTTCGCGAAGGTCACGATGGTCTCCACTTCGTGTCCCATCATCAGATGGGACTTCAATCGCACGCCAGCCTCCGTGGCAATCATCCCCGCTCGAATCGCGTGGGTGCGGAGATATTTGTCCGCCTCCTGCGTGGTCCTCAGCGCGCCGCCGATGACTGCGGCCGAGTGCTGAGGCAGGCGCTCCTGGACCATGATGGCATGTAGTTCCGCCTCGCAGCGCCTGGCCAAGTCGCTGGCCACCGTGAGCGCCTTCAGGGCCCCGTCGGATCCGTCATTGGCAACCAGAATCTTCCGATACATTGATGGAGCACCATTACTTGACGACCAGCACGGAACAGGGAGCCAATCTGGTCAGATTCTGTGACGTGCCGCCCCAGATCCGCTCGAAGATGCGGGAATGGCCCATGAACCCGATCACCAGCAGGTCCATGTGATGGGTCTTCGCAAACTCCACGATCGTGGCCACCTCGTGGCCGGGCAACACATGGGCCGTCAGCCGCACGTCCGCCGCGGCTGCTGCCGCCTCGGCCTCGGCGACGACCTTCCGGAAAAAGTTGGCCGCTTCCTGCTTTGCCTCCACCACCTCGCCGACGGTCGCCGCGTAGTGGGGAAGGTGCTCTTCGACCGAGATGGAATGCAAGTCGGCCTCGCAGCGCCTGGCCAAGTCAATCGCCGCCTGGAGGGCTTTCCTGGATCCCTCTGACCCGTCAATGGCAACCAGAATCCGACGAAACATGGGGGGAGACTCCTTGATGGATGCGGACCGGCGGCTGCCCATCTCCTCCGACAGCCGGGCGGCGGTCCGTCGCCCGGCGGGCCAGCGTTTCCTCCTGCGGGATCCCGCCCGGGTCGAACCACCGCTCGGCGATGATGGTCGGCACGATCGCGCTCAGGATCACCACGGTCACCAGCACGGCATACTGCTCCTGCGTAATGAGTGCGTGACTGAGCCCGTACAACGCCGAGATCGTGCCGAAGGTCAAGCCGGTGGACATGAGCAGCGTCGTGGACATGGCCTCCCGGCGGCCGAACCGGAACCCCCGCGCGAGCGGCCAGACGCCGAGAAACTTCGTCCCTATCTTGACCGCCAACAGGACGCCGATCACGACCGCGCTCGCGAGCACCGCCCGCAGGCTGACGAGCACTCCGGCTTTCAAAAAGTAAAAGGGTGTCAGCATGGAGAAGGCGATCACGCGCATCCGTTGCGCCAACGTCCGGTTGGCCAGAAACAGCGGCGCCAGGGCCATGCCGACCAGATAGGCCGGAAGCACCGCCTCGCTCCGCGCCGCCGTCGCGAGCGCCCCGAGCGCAAAGAGGACCACGAGGATGAACTTGGTCTCCGGCTCGCTGATCCGGGGGCCCACCGCCTCGAAGAACCAGGCGGTCACAGCCGGGAGCTTCCAGAGGACGAGTACCGTGACGCCTGCAAACGCCAGTAACCAC
>CAZTUO010000174.1:0-7024 GCA_964616355.1 uncultured Nitrospira sp. | reverse complement strand
GAAGGGCAAGCAGACGCCGACGACGGCCAAGCCGAAGACGGTCCCCGACTTGACCATCGCCCTGAAGCCGTGAGCCGGAGGGAACCGGGCTCGCGGCGAGTCTTCCGGAGCCGCGCTGGCCGGTGCCAGTCAGCGCGGTTCGTTCAAGTTTCGCTCCGTTTCGGCCGAGAGTGTCTGTAACGCACCCATTCGCTGGAGCAGAGTTCCGATGCCGCTGTCCTGCGACGAGCGCGAGTTGGGCCAGTTTATCCCGCTTCACTACCACTACAACATGCTCAACGACCGAGCAAGGATGGCCGGGTTCCAGGCTGCCCTGGCACGCCTCGTGCGGCCCGGCGCCCGCGTGCTGGACCTAGGGGGCGGGACGGGGGTCCTGTCCTTCTTTGCGGCTCAGCGCGCCGCTAGGGTCTGGTGTGTCGAGCGCAACCCCCAACTTGTGCGGGAGGCGCGGCGCCTCCTCGCCTTGAATCCCGGCGGCGAGAAGGTCGAGGTCGTCGAGGCCGACGCGCTCGCGTACCTGCCGCCCGAGCCGGTAGAGCTGGTGATCTGCGAGATGCTGCACGTGGGCTTGCTCCGGGAGAAACAGGTTCCGGTCCTGGCCTCGTTCAAGGCCCGGTACCTGGGGCGGTTCGGTGGCCCGCTGCCGACCTTTGTCCCGGAGGCGACCCTGCAGGCCGTCCAGCCGGTGCAGCAGGGCTTCGACTTCCACGGGTATTACGCGCCGACCGTGCTGTTTCAGGATCCGACCGTGCCCCAACCGGCCACGCGGGAGCTCGGCGGGCCGGTGATCTTCCAGCGAATCCTCTACGAGGAGCCGCTGCCGGCCCAGTGCGCCTGGGACGGGCTGCTGACCGTCCGGGTCACGGGGACGTTGAACGCCCTCCGGTTCGTCACCAAGAACATCCTGGCCATTCTGGTGGAAGAGGGCCGCACCGTTGACTGGTTCAATCAGTATCTGATCGTGCCCCTGCCCGAGCCCCTGCCCGTTCAGCCGGGCGACCGGGTGGGCGTCCGGTTCGCCTACCGGCCGGGCGACCCGCTGGACGCACTGCGCCCGCAGGTCCAGTTCGCGCCCCCGGACGCATGACGCATCAGGCCCCGCGCGGCTTGTCTTGATCGGCCGCCCGTCCGGCGGTAGGATCACAGGCGACGCGGGCGAGGGGCGCACAGATGCGACAGGTCCTGGTCTTGGGCGCCGGCAAGGTGGGCTCGCTGATCGCCTGCCTGCTGGCAGAAAGCGGCGACTACCTCGTCCACCTGGGCGACGTGAGCCCGGCCGCGTGCGAGCGGCTGGCCGACGAAGCCCCCCCCGCGATTGCCCGCCGCCTGCACATGCGCGTCCTGGACGTCCGGGACAAGACGGCGCTGGAAGCCTGTCTGGCCGAGACCCCGCTCGACGCGGTGATCTCCAGCCTGCCCTACTACTGCAACCCGGCCGTTGCCGAGGCCGCCCGCGCGCACGCCCTCCACTACTTCGACCTCACGGAAGACATCGCGGTCACCGAGCGGGTCAAGCGCATCAGCGCGGGCGCTGAGCGGGCCTTCGTCCCGCAATGCGGGCTGGCGCCGGGCTTCATCAGTATCGTCGCCAACGATCTGATCGGCCACTTCGAGTCGGTGGAGACGGTGAAGATGCGCGTGGGCGCGCTCCCGACGAATCCGAACAACGTGCTCAAGTACTCGCTGACCTGGTCCACCGACGGCCTGATCAACGAGTACGGCAACCTCTGCTACGGCATCGAGAACGGCGAGAAGACGGTCTTGCTCCCGCTGGAGGGCTACGAGACGATCACGGTGGACGGGCTGCTCTATGAGGCGTTCAACACGTCCGGCGGACTCGGGACTTTGGCCGACACCTATGCGGGCCGGATCAAGACCATGAACTACAAGACGCTCCGGTATCCGGGCCACTGCGAGATGATCCAGCTCCTGATGAAGGACCTCAAGTTGAACGAGGACCGGGAGACGCTGAAACGCATCCTCGAGCGCGCCGTCCCGCAGACGCTCCAGGACGTCGTCCTGCTCTACGTGGCCGTCACCGGCCGGCGTCGGGGGGAGCTGTTCGAGGAAAACTACGTCAAGAAGGTGTACCCGCAGACGATCGCCGGGAAGCGCTGGTCCGCGATCCAGGTCACCACGGCGGCGGGGCTCTGCAGCGTCGTGGATCTGGTACTGCAGCGGCCCGCGGCCTACCGCGGCTTCGTTACCCAGGAGACCTTCGCGCTGGCTGACGTGCTCGCGAACCGGTTCGGCAAGTACTACACCTGAGGGGCGGCTGACGGGGGAAGCCATGGACGTGTTGAACGAGCTGGGCCTTCAGGCGATCAATCCCGGCGGCTGCGCGGGGCCAGGCCGCTGGCTCGCGGGCGAGGGCGGCGTGATCGAGTCCGTCAACCCGGCGACCGAGGAAGTCCTCGCCCGGGTGCAGGCCTGCTCAGCGGAGGACTACGAGACGATCGTCCAGGAGGCGGTCGCCGCCTTCCAGACGTGGCGGATGGTCCCGGCCCCCAAGCGGGGCGAGTTGGTCCGGCTCATCGGGCAGGCGCTGCGCGCGAAGAAGGATGCGCTCGGCAGCCTGGTCGCGATGGAGATGGGGAAGCTCAAGGCCGAGGGCGACGGCGAAGTCCAGGAGATGATCGACATGGCCGACTTCGCCGTCGGCCAGTCACGCATGCTGTATGGCCTGGCCCTCCACTCCGAGCGGCTGCGGCACCGCCTGTACGAGCAGTGGCATCCGCTCGGCCCGATCGGGGTCATCACCGCGTTCAACTTCCCCGTGGCGGTCTGGGCCTGGAATGCCTTCCTCGCGGCCGTCTGTGGTGACACGGTCGTCTGGAAGCCCTCGCCGCGGACGCCGCTCTGCGCGATCGCCGTCCAGCACCTCTGCAACCGGGCCATGGCCGAGCTGGGCTATCCGGGCGTCTTCTCGCTGGTCGTCACGGACCGCGTGGATCTGGCGGAGGCGATGGTCCAAGACCGGCGGCTCCCGCTGATCTCGTTTACGGGCTCCGTGCCAGTGGGCCGGCGCGTCGCCCAGCTCGTCGCCGCGCGGCTGGGGCGGAGCCTGCTTGAGCTGAGCGGGAACAACGCGATCATCGTGGACGAGACGGCTGACCTCGCGCTCGCGATCCCCGCGATCCTGTTCAGCGCGGTGGGGACGAGCGGGCAGCGCTGCACCACGACGCGGCGGCTCATCGTTCACGAGAGCCGCTTCGACGAGATCGTCGCCCGCCTGGTCGCCGCCTACCAGCAGGTCAAGATCGGGAATCCGCTGGAGCCGGGCGTGTTGATGGGGCCGCTCGCGAGCCTGGAGGCCGTCCGGGCCTACGAGGCGGCGATCGCGGAGGCGCGGCGGCAGGGCGGGGAGGTGCTCTGCGGCGGGCGCGTCTTGAAGGGCCCAGGGTACTTCGTCGAGCCGACGATCGTGCGGGCGCAGCACCACTGGGACATCGTCCAGCGCGAGACCTTCGCGCCGATCCTCTACGTCATGCCCTACCGGAGCCTGGAGGAGGCCGTTGCGCTGCAGAACGGGGTGCCACAGGGGCTCTCGTCGGCGATGTTCACCCTGGACCTCCGGCATGCCGAGGCGTTCCTCTCGGCCAGCGGGAGCGACTGCGGCATCGCGAACATCAATCTCGGCACCTCCGGCGCCGAGATCGGTGGTGCCTTCGGCGGGGAGAAGGAGACCGGGGGCGGCCGCGAGGCCGGCTCCGATGCCTGGAAGGCCTACATGCGCCGGCAGACCGTCACGATCAACTGGGGCACGGAGCTGCCGCTGGCGCAGGGTATCAAGTTCTGGCCGTAGCCGCCCGAGCGCCCTTCCCATTCAAGATTTCTCCGGTTCCAGCCGATACTCCAGACAGGACCACTTCCCGTTGGGGGCCCCATGGCCGCCGGAGACATCACCCAGCTCCCTGCTGCCGACCCGATTGCCGTCGCCGCCCCCGGTTCCACGACCCATCGGCGAGGCAACCGGGAACCCAGGCCGGGGCGAACGCGGCGTCCGTCTGCGGGAGCCGACGCCGCTGCGCTGACCGTGGCGCCTGAGAACGAACCGGCACATCGGATCGATGTCCTTGCCTGACGCCAGACCATTGACTCCTCGCGTGACTCCTCGCGCACTGGCTGTCGGCGTCGCGCTCCTGCTCGGCTGGACGCTCCCGGCCGGAGCCCGAGACCGGCTCCAGGGCGATGACCAGCGGATCGTCCAGGTCTTGACCGTGGACGGGACTACGGTCGAGGGCAGGGTCGTGGGCGGGATCCTCACGGTCCGCACCGCCGCCGGCGTGCGCGCCATCGAGGCGCGGCGCGTCACGACGTTTACCGGCACCCTGCTCAAGCTCGACGACGGGCTGTCTTTCATGGGCTCGCTTGAGGTTGCGGGTGGGGAGGTCCGGGTTCGGACCGCCGCGGGCGAGGCCCTCCTGCCGGCCAAGACCATCCGCGCGATCCAGAGCGGCCAGGTGCTCCTCTGGTCGTTACCCAGCGCTCCGACCGCAGAGGGCCCCGCCGATGCTGCCTTCTCCGTTCGCGCGCTCGTCGGCCGATGGCGGGATTCCTCGGGCGTCCCCTGGGAATTCCTGGACGACGGCACGCTGATCACCCAACAGATGACCGGCCGCTACCGCCTGATCGGGCCGCTCCGCCTAGAGATCCTATTCCCGGAGCCGTTTCTCGGCATGCGGGGGGCCCGCGCCTACGACATCCTCTCCGCTGGCGAAGACGTCATCGTCTGGGCCTACCAAGGCAGCCGATCACGGTTGACCAGGATCAAGTAAGCCCTGCGCCGCGGCCAGCGCCGCCTGGAATCTGGAGTGAAGCGCCGAAAGGTTCAGACGGGCCGGCGGGTTGCGGTATAATGGCTCGACTTTTTGTCTTCACGCAGGACCCGCCGGATGATCGCCGTTTCCCATCTCACCATGCGCCTGGCTGCGGGCGGCCACCTCGTCACGGTCCTGGACGACATCAACCTGGAGATCCCGGACAAGCAAGTGATCGCGATCGTCGGCCCCTCCGGCAGCGGCAAGTCCACGCTCCTCGGGCTCATCGCTGGGCTGGACAAACCGACGGCGGGCTCCATCCGGCTCGATGGGGTGGAGATCACCACGCTGCCCGAGAACCGGATGGCCCGTTTCCGGCGCCAGAAGATCGGCTACATCTTTCAGGCGTTTCACTTGATCCCCACGCTCACGGCGCTGGAGAACGTCGCGGCCCCGCTCGAGCTGAACGGCGACCCGGAGGCCCGCCGGCGCGCCGCAGACCTGCTGGCAGCGGTGGGGCTACAGGACCGGCTCGGCCACTATCCGGTCCAGCTCTCCGGCGGCGAGCAACAGCGCGTGGCTGTGGCGCGCGCCTTCGCCTGCCGGCCGCCGATCCTGCTGGCGGACGAGCCCACCGGCAACCTGGATTCGGCCAGCGGCCGCCACGTCATTGACCTCCTGCTCGGGCTCAACCGCGACCACGGGAGCACCCTCGTCCTGGTCACCCACGATCCCGACCTCGCCGCCCACGCGGAGCGGATCGTCTCGCTCCGCGACGGCCGGATTGACGGGGATCAGCCTGCATAGGAGACGCCAGCTTCCTTCCATGAACCAGTTCCCCCTCCGCATGGCCTGGCGCGAGACACGGGCGGCCTGGCGCCACTTTCTCTATTTCTTCGTCTGCGTCGCCCTGGGCGTGGGCGCGGTGGTCGGCGTCGGGCTGTTCGGGAACCACATGCAGCGGGCGGTCACCCGCGAGGCGCGCGGGCTCCTGGGCGGAGACCTGGAGGTCCGGCTCGCCCATGCCTTGAGCCCGGAGGGCGAGGCGGTGCTGGCTCAGCTTGCGGACCGGGGCATCGCCGTGACGCGCGTCAGTGAGCTGGCTGCGATGGCGGCGGTGGTGAACCCGGCGACCGGCGCAGGGGGCCAGCTCAGCCAGCTCGTCGAGCTGAAAGCCGTCGGGGACGGCTATCCGTTCTACGGCACGCTCAAGGTCCAGCCGGACCGGCCGCTCACGGAGCTGTTGGCACCGGAGCCGGCCTGCGCCGCCTCCCGCGTCCCGCGTTCCGCGCCCTGCCACGGGGTCGTCGTCCAGGAATCCCTCCTGATCCGGCTGGGGCTCACGCTGGGCGATCCCATCAAGATCGGCGAGGCGGTCTTCGCAATCACCGGGATCCTCCGAAAGGAGCCCGATCGGGCAGTGAGCCTGTTCAGCCTGGGGCCGCGGGTGATCATGTCCCGCGCCGGGCTGGAGGCGGCGCAGCTCGTCAAGCCCGGCAGCCGCGTGCGTGAGCGATACCTGGTGCGGGTCCCTGCCGGCCTCCCGCTCGACCCGCTCCTCTACGAGTTGCGCGGCCGTCTGGCCGGAGAATCGGCCCGGGTGCTGCTCTACCGGGACGCGCAGCCGCAGCTCCGGCGGTTCCTCGACCAGCTCACCCGCTATCTGGGGCTGATCGGTCTGACCGCGCTCCTCGTGGGCGGGATCGGGGTCGCAAGCACGGTCCATGCGTTCCTCCAGGAGAAGCTCCAGACGATCGCGATCCTCAAGACGCTGGGCGCCGGCTCGGGCACGATCACCCGTATCTATCTCCTCCAGACGTTCCTCCTCGGGGGCCTCGGCAGCCTGGCCGGGGCGGCGCTGGGCCTGGGGATCGAGCGTCTGTTGCCCTTGTTGATGACGGACCTCCTGCCACCCGGCGCGATCGAGCTGGCGAGCGGGGCGGCTCTTCCGTCCCTCGCGCCGTTGATCAAGGGGATTGGGATGGGCCTCCTGACGACGTTGCTCTTCGCCCTCTGGCCGTTGCTCCTCATCCGCGCCGTCCGGCCGTCCGCGGTTCTGCGCCGGGAGGTCGCGCCGGCGGCCGAACCGGCCTTGCCCGGGTGGCGCGGCCGGCTGCGGGCGAGCGGGTCCGCGGATGCGACACGGCTGCTCGCGGCTGGCGGCCTCGCCGCCGGGCTGGCGGGGCTCGCGATCTGGCAGGCCGGGAACTGGCGGATCGGGCTCCTGTTCCTCGGCGGGCTCCTCGCGGCCGTCGTCCTCCTCG
>CAZTUO010000173.1:0-7109 GCA_964616355.1 uncultured Nitrospira sp. | reverse complement strand
GAAAGCGGTAAGTGCCCTCACCCCCGTCCCCTCTCCCAAACTCTGGGAGAGGGGAGACGAGCCTATGTAGCGACCTTTGTATTTTGCGGGTAGGGCGTGGGCAGCGTCTTCGATGATGGCCAGATCGTGACGTCGGGCGATGTCGAGAATGGTATCCATCTCGCAGGGGTGGCCGTACAGATGCACCGGCAGAATGGCGCGGATTGCGGATTGCGGATTGCGGATTGCGGATTTGAGAGCCGCTTCGATCTTGTCTGGAGCAATGTTCAGCGTGTCCGGTTCCACGTCAACGAGGATGGGGCGGGCGCCGACGTGTTCGATGACGTGAACGCTGGAGCAGAAGGTCATGGGGGTGGTGATGACGGCGTCGCCGGGGCCGATGCCCAGTGCCGCTAGGGCGACGTGCAGGGCGGCGGTGCAAGAGCTGAGGGCCAAGGCCGCCGGCGCGCCGATGAAGGCGGCGAACTCCTCCTCAAAGCGCCTGACCTTCGGACCGGTGGTGACCCAGTCCGAGCGTAAGGTGCCCACCACTTCGACAATCTCTTCTTCACCAATCAGCGGTGGCGAGAAACGGAGGAAAGTGTCACGCATTTTTATTTCTGCTCCTTTGCATCCCTGGTCCCATGCTCAAAACCTGGTCGTATCAGCAGCCCCAGGTAATGCGTCCGCAGCGGCGGGATGGCCGCCAGCATCGGATACAGCACCGGCGTCAGGCGGCCCAGGCGGCGGGCCAGGGGCGGGAGCAGTGTGATGGTGCGCAAGTGCATTTCAAAGTCCGGGAAGAACCGGCGGATGTGGCGTTTGGTCATCCCCCGGACGTGAGGATTCCATGGGTTGTTATAGCGGAAATCGTACCAGAGCACGGCACCGCCGGGCTTGAGCACACGACGCATTTCACGGGCAATGTTGTGGGCCATGCCGTCATCCAGAATGGAACTGAAAACTGTGAAGCAAAGCACCAGATCGAAACGAGCGTCTGGGAAGTCTAGGTGCTCAGCGTTGCCGCAATGGAAGTGGATATCCGGATGAGCCCGGCGGGCGGCTTCGATGCGGTCTGGGAGCAGGTCTATGCCCCAGAGGTTGTGAGGTTGGGCGCCCAGGTCTATCAGGCTGGCGAGGGCATCCCCACGACCGCAGCCGATGTCCAGCACGCGCCCTTGTTGTAGCGGCGAAAGGCCGTGAGTGCGTAAGAAGCCGACTATGGCCTGTGCCCGCTCTTCGGCAATTTGACGGTTGCCCGGATTAGCAGCAGCGCGGCGAGCCTGCACAGCATGGTCGTGGTTGTACTCATGGTAAATCTGGCGCATGCGCTGAGCTTCGTCAGGCATTTGGTTATCCTTCGGAGCTGTAAGTCACGATCTGATGCCCCAGTAAGGCCTTTGTCACCCCTAAGAGCATGGCCAGGTTGGAAAGGCAAAAAGAATAGACGGCCGCGACCAGCGGGATCCTTAGGTGCCAACGGTCAGCAAGGTAGCCAATGAGCGCAGCCAGGTAGAAGAGAATCTGGGCCGCGAGAGTGAGGCGATAGAATGGCTGCGAAAGGAGGAAGACGTTTGAGATCAGGGCGGCCAACAAGAAGTAGGGAGTCAGCCAACGTAAGATCTTGTGAGAGACGATGGCCCAGGCAACCGCAGGGTAGTAAAACGGGTTTAGCAATTGCCTGCGGCTTAGTGTGCCTGTAAAACTCCGAAGGGTCATGCGTACTCTAGTTCGTAGTTCGGCTCTTGGCTCGGCGACATACTCTTCGTAAGCAATGGCATCAGGTTGAAAAACGACTTTGTAACCCTGGATGATGACATCAAGCGGAACAACACAGTCTTCCCCATACTGGGGCTCTATTGGTCTAAACAACTTCCTGCGCACAGCGAGGCAAGCCCCGCTGCCACAGGCGAGAACGCCGATTTGGCTCTCCAGCTGCCATAGCGAATGTTCATAGCGCCAGTACAAGCTGCCTCCTTCCGCAACAGCCGACTCGCCTGGATTCGTCCATATCAGCCGTCCTGTGGTACAGCCTATCTGAGGATCAGCAAATGGTCTAACAATTCGTTGGAGAAAATCAGCTGCAAATAAGGTGTCTGCATCCGTAAAAACAACGATATCGCCTCTCGCCTGATCTACAGCTTCATTTTGTGCCATGCTTTTCCCGGTACCTTTCGCTGATAACAGCCGTATACGCGGATCATTAAAAGAGGTCACTATTGCGTTAGTTTTATCTGTCGAATGGTCAGACACAATGATGATTTCCAGCATATTAGCAGGATAGTCTAAGTCAAGACAGTTGCGCACCCTCCTCCCGATCACCGATTCCTCGTTGTGGACTGCAATAACCACTGTGATTTCGGGACAACACCAGCCATTGTTTTGTTTGTTGGTACTCCACCTCGTCTTTCTACGTCTAGCACGAGCGAGAATCATCAGAACCACTAGATAGCCGACCCATGTCCAGATCAACAAGGATGCGGATAACCAGAAGGAGACTGCCCAAGCGCTTTTGACAACCATCATTCCCATTGCCCATCACGCATACTTTCATGAGACCGTTACAGCTTGTAGCCTGCTTTCTGGGCATCGTCATAGAACATTTTCACGGTCTCCAACGAATACTCATGTAGGTCCTTTCCAACCAGGTGCAGCTTTCCGAGAATGTCCTGCGTGACGGTGATGATGTGGCACCCGATAGCATCCGCCTGAAAGACGTTCAACAACTCACGGGGGCTAGCCCAGATCAGCTCGAGGTTGGGATAGGGGCGTAGGAGTTCTACTGCTGCAGCCATTAAGGGCACAGGATCGCGCCCTGTGTCTGCTATGCGCCCGGCGAAGACCGAAACGTATGCGGAGGAGGCATCAGCAAGGCAAGGACAGATGTCTCGCACCTGATCCAAGGCCAGGATCGCCGTCACATTCAACTTCACGCCCGCACGGGCCAGCCTGCGTACCAGGTCACCAGACCACTGGCCGCGCGTGTTCGTGATGGGAATCTTCACGTAGACGTTGTCCCCCCACGAGGAGATCTCCAAAGCCTGACGTTCCATTTCCTCGAACTCATCTGAGAAAACCTCGAAGGAGACAGGACGATCGGGGATGGCTTCGAGTACTTCGCGTGCGAAAACCCGATAGTCGTTGACTCCTGCTTTCCGCATTAATGTGGGATTAGTAGTAAATCCTCTGATCAGAGGATTGCGATACAGTTCCAGCATACCGGCTTTGGCCGCGCCATCGGCGAAGATCTTGATCTGCAGATCGTTCAGGCCTTTCATCTCTCTCTCCCGTATCGGTTATGTGCGGTGTCGCACTACGAAAGCAGCCGCCTCAATGAGCGAGCTAACCCGGTGATCCGCGCAATCCGGTTGCCTTTCTCCGTAGCCACAATCCACAAAAATGGTCTTACACCCGGCGCGCCTTCCCGCTTCGATGTCCTTCCAGCGGTCTCCAACCACGAAGCTGGCGGAGAGGTCAATGTTCCAATCCTCTGCAGGCTGCAATAACAACCCAGGCTCTGGTTTGCGGCACGGACAATGGTCCGCATCGTCATGATAACACACCCGGATGTCGTCCAGCGGTAGTTCATTGCGGAGCGCTTGATTCATTGCCTCCACAACTTCGCGCCGTTGAATGCCCCTAGCTACATCGGGCTGGTTGGTCACGACGATAAGCAGGAAACCCGCTTCATGCAACGTAGTGCAGGCCTCGGCCACGCCTGGCAGAATCTCCAGTTCCTCGAGACTGGCAGGAGGATAGGGCTTGCCATCGCGCACGATGGCACGGACCAAGACGCCGTCCCGATCCAGAAAAACGGCCTTGCGCATAACCTAACCCAGCGATTCCCACTTCATCGCCGAAGATTGCAAGCGGGGATGGGACACCAGCAAGTGCCAGATCATGGCTTGGAAAGACTCCGTATGCGGAGTGACCCTATCAGGGTTAACCGTGGGGACGACTATGCAGGCATCGGCTACTTGCGCAGTGTAACCGCCGTCTCGGCCTACGATCCCGCAGATGGTCGCCCCCACCTGCCGGGCGTATTCCAAAGCCCGCACCAGGTTCGGGCTGACATTGCGCTTCAGGTCCCCCCCGCCAACCGAGAAGACAAAGATCATATCGTTGCGATTAAGGCGACTTCCTTTCAACCAGTTCACAAAGATGGACTCCCAGCCCTCGTCGTTGACGCGGGCAGTGAGTTCCGACACGTTATCCACGGGCGTGTAAGCCTCGATCCCCGCGATTTTCCGGAAGTCGTTCACGGCATGGGAGGCATGGCCAGCACCGCCACCGACACCCAGGAAAAAGAGGCGTCCGCCTCGCTCCCGGAGCGAAACCAAGAGGTCTACCATTCTCTCAATGGCTTCTACATCCAACTTGGCAACGATTTCAGACGCTTCGGCCAGGTAATCTCTTGTATAGGACATAGGGACTCCTCTATGGACTAGAAGTTCAGCAACACCTTGGCACCTTCGAAATCAAAGTCGTAGGGCATTTCTCGCAGCCCTTCGGCGGCCATGGCACGGCGTACAGCGCCTTTTGTCTCATTGGGGCAGTAGAGCATCAAAAACCCGCCCCCTCCGGCGCCGATGATCTTGCCTCCCAGTGCACCATTCTCCTTTGCGATCTCGTACCAGCGGTCAATGCGGGGATCGCTGATCTTGCCGGAGCGCCGCTTCTTATTTTGCCAATGCTCATCCAGCAGCAAGCCAAAACGATCCAGATCACCCTGCTCCAGTACTTCTTTGATCCGATGGCCTAGCTCTTTGGTGCGATGGAGACTCTCCACTACCGCCGCATCCCCCGCCTCGGTGCCTTGCCTTTGCTCTTCCAGGATATCCTGACTACTTCGAGTGATACCAGTGAAGAACAGTAATATTCTGCTACGCAATTCTTCAGTAGTGGTGATCGAGATGCGCAGAGGGGTAACCGTGACTTTTCCATCCCGTTCAATATCTAAGCAAGTGATTCCGCCAAAGGCCGCCAGATAGTGGTCGTGTTTCCCGACGGGGTGTCCCGCCAGATCCATCTCGATGTGGCAGGCAAGCTCAGCCAGCGCCTGGGTGGGTACTTTTTCCCGTTTCAACTCGAAGAGAGCGGTTAGAAGAGCTACCAGGTAGGTGCCCGACGAACCCAGGCCAGTGCCTGCAGGCACATCAGCCATGGAAGCGATTTCAATGCAGCCGTTGAGATTTAGCAACTGGAGCGCAGGGCGTACCAGATCATGCTGAATATCCTCCACGCGTTCTACCTGCTCATAGCGGGAATACTTCACCCGAATAAGATCATCGGCTGCCGGGCGGTTGACATAGATGTAAAGGTACTTGTTGATGGCCGCACTGAGGATAAAGCCTCCGTAGCGGGTGTAGTAAGAGGGCAAATCGGTGCCTCCGCCGCCCAGAGATATGCGCATCGGTGCTCGCGCCAGGATCATGGCAGCTTCAGCCCTCCTTCCTCCGTCAACTTATGAAGACGCTCATAGTCCTCTAACGTGTCTATCCACCAGAGCCCTTCGCTCATCCGATAGCCATACAGAGGACGACCACCGGCTATCAGGGCTGGCAAGACATCCCGGCCAAAATCGCTAGGTGCATTGGCTGGGATGTAATCCAATACCTCCGTCTCCCACACCAGGAGACCGGCATTCACCCAGTGACTAAATACCTCATGGGGCTTAGGCTTTTCCAAGAAGCGTGTGATTCGATCCTGTTCGTCCAGTGCAACAATGCCGCTGGACGTTGGGTTATCCCGGCGGAACACACCCACCGTCCCAAGTCCACTTTTCTGCCTATGGAAGGAACAGAGTTGGCCGATGTCGCAGGTGGTTAGGTTGTCGCCATATACCACCAAAAACGTGCTGTCAAAGAAGTCCGCCACGTTTTTTACTGCCCCCGCGGTACCCAGAAGGACAGGCTCGTAGGAATAGGTGATACGGACGCCCCAGGGATGGCCATCGCCGAAGTAACTCGTCACGACATCAGGACAATGGTGCAGGTTGATCACCAGTTCACGGATGCCGTGTTTGGCCAGAAGCCGAATATTATGCTCCAGAATCGGTCGCCCGCCGATGCGAAGCATCGGTTTAGGCATTCGTTCCGTCAATGGGCGTAAGCGGGTTCCCTCGCCAGCAGCCAGAATCATTGCTTTCATGGCACATAGCTAATGGCCAATAGCTGGTGGCGGACAACGGTTATAGGTGGATGACCCGGCCTGTCTGGGCGGACTCGTAGACAGCGGCGATAAGACGCATGGCCTGCAATCCGTCCTCTTCGTTTCCCATCGGCTTACGCCCTTCCCGGATGGCTGCCATGAAGTCGGCCCACTCGGCCTCCCAAGAGACATCGGGATGAGGAAATTCCCACACCTCTTCCTCCGGCGGCCCGGACTCCGCGCGACGCTTTCCCAGGGTTAACCGCTGTGGTCCATAACTTCCCCCGCGACCCTCTATCCGTACGTAGCCGTCCCTGCCATAGACCTCAAAGAGGAAGCAATTCTTCCATTGGGTCCAGCTTGTGTGCCAGAAGGCCACCTGGCCGGAAGCGGTGCGTAGAAGGACGAAAGCGTTGTCTTCCAACTGGTTTCGGACTTGGGATTTCGGATTTCGGATTTCAGATGGCTGACCGTTTTCTATCTGTGGGAAATAACCCAGACCCCAGAAGTAAGTAGCAGTGACGCCGTAGACTTCGGCAAAGTCTCCGAGGAACCAGCGGCAAAGATCCACCACGTGCACGCCCTGATCCAGTAACTCTCCTCCGCCCGCCAGGTCTGGAGCGCTTCGCCATTCCTTCTCGTAGCCCGGCCGGCCGCCGTGGCCGTAAATACAGCGAGCAAAGAACAGGGGCCCAATCTCGCCTTTGGTACATAATTCATAAGCCTTGCGGATGGCGGGATAATAGCGATGGTTGAAACCGACCTTGAGCAACCTTCCAGCGGATTGGGCCACTTCAGCCATCTGTTGAGCTTCAACTAGATTGCACCCCATCGGCTTCTCACAGAGCACATGCTTGCCGCTTTGTAGTGCGGCGATGCTGATGGGGGCCAGGAACTTGTTCACCGTGGAGACGATGAGCACGTCCAAGTCAGGAGAGCCAACCACTTCCTGCCAATCGGTGCTCACCCGGCATCCCGGA